>NZ_JBTYMC010000072.1:0-26564 GCF_054880855.1 Streptomyces sp. S6
GGCCGCGGCGGCGGCCTCGGCGGCGCGCACCCCGAGGATCGCCCCGGCGACGGCGTACGCGCTGGGTGTCCTGCACGCGGACCAGCGGCATGAGGTCGAGGCGGCCAGGTACGCGTTCCAGCAGAGCTGGCAGAGCCGCGCGCTGACACCGTCGTCGTAAACGCATACAGGGGCGATCCACATGAACCACGGCACCATCCAGGCCGCCGGCTGCGTCCTGTGGCGCATCTCGCCGATCGACGAGGCGCTGGAGGTGTGCCTCGTCCACCGGCCGAAATACGACGACTGGTCGCACCCCAAGGGCAAGCTCAAGCGCGACGAGCGTCCCCTGGACGGCGCAGTGCGTGAGGTCGAGGAGGAGACGGGGTACACGGCGACCCCGGGAGCCCGTCTCCTCACCCTCGTCTACGAGGTGCACGGCCGTCCCAAGGAGGTCCGGTACTGGGCGGCGCAGGCGGTGTCCGGCGCGTTCGTGCCGAACGACGAGGTGGACCGGATCCTGTGGCTGTCCCCGGCGGCGGCCAGGAATCGACTCACCCAGCCGAGGGACCGTGACCTCGTGGACGCGCTGCTGACCGCGATCGGCCGTTCTACGGTGACCTCGACGTGATTGTTCGTGTCCTCGACGTAAGCGTTCCGTGACCTAACCACACCGCCTTCAGGGGTTCACCCGCCGTTCATATGAGCCCATCGGCGCCTTCACCTGATCTGCTTAATTTCGGCCTTACACGGCACGGAACGCAGAACGACGGACGTTCTCGGGCCACAAGTCTTGCCCCGCACGCCGCCGGATTCAGGACGGCGGCTCCTGGAAGGATCTCCCTCAAGTGAAGCTTCAGCGCAAGAACCGGCGGGCTCTCGCTCTCGGCGCTCTCGCCGTCTCCGGCGCCCTGGCCCTCACGGCGTGCGGCTCTGACGACACGGGCGCGAAGGGCACCGACAACAGCTCCTCGCCCGCGAAGTCGACCAGCTCGGTCAAGTGTGACGACGCCAAGGGCCAGCTCCTCGCCGACGGCTCCTCCGCGCAGAAGAACGCGATCGACGCGTGGGTGAAGAACTTCACGCAGGCGTGCTCCGGTGTCCAGGTCAACTACAAGGGCTCCGGCTCGGGCGCGGGCGTCACCGCCTTCACCCAGGGCCAGATCGCCTTCGCCGGCTCCGACTCCGCGCTGAAGCCCGAGCAGGTCGCCGACTCCAAGAAGGTCTGCTCCGGCGGCCAGGGCATCGACCTCCCGATGGTGGCCGGCCCGATCGCCGTCGCGTACAACCTGGACGGCGTGGACAACCTGGTCCTGGACGCCACGACGATCGCGAAGATCTTCAAGGGCGACATCACCAAGTGGAACGACCCGGCGATCACCAAGCTGAACCCGGGCGCCAAGCTCCCCGACCTGAAGATCCAGGCGTTCCACCGCTCCGACGAGTCGGGTACGACGGACAACTTCACCAAGTACCTCAAGGCCGCCGCCGCGTCCGACTGGACGTTCTCCGGCGGTAAGGCCTGGCAGGCCAAGGGCGGCCAGTCCGCCCAGGGTTCCTCCGGTGTCGCGGCCGGCGTCAAGCAGACCAAGGGCGCCATCGGCTACATGGAGCTCTCCTACGCGAAGGACGGCCTGAACGCGGCCTCCATCGCCACCGGTGCCGCCGCTCCGGTCAAGGCGTCCTCGGACGGCGCGACCAAGGCCGTCGCCGCCGCCCAGGTCGTCGGCACGGGCTCCGACCTGTCGCTGAAGCTCGACTACACCACCAAGGCCGAGGGCGCGTACCCGATCACCCTGGTGACGTACGAGATCGTCTGCGACAAGGGCAACAAGGCCGACTCCCTGCCCGCCACGAAGGCGTTCCTGCGCTACATCGCCTCCACCGACGGCCAGGGCCTCCTCTCGGGCATCGACTACGCGCCGATCCCGGACGCCATCATCACGAAGGTCCGCTCCACCATCGAGGGCCTGAGCTGATCTGACGGCGCGGCCCGGGGAGCACGCCTCCCCGGGCCGCGCCTTCCGGTGCACCGCCGCCCGGAGCCCACCCGGCTCCCGCAGACCGGAGAACCTCTATGGACACGACACAGATAACCGACGCTCCACCCCCCACGGACAGCCCGGCCCCGGTGATCAAGAAGAAGAGCTCGTCCCGCCTCGGCGACAAGGTCTTCCTCGGTCTCTCGCGCGGCTCCGGCATCTTCCTGCTGCTCATCATGGCCGCGATCGCGGTCTTCCTGACGTACCGCGCGGTCCTCGCGATCAACAAGGACGACGGGAACTTCCTCACCACCTTCGAGTGGAACACCGGCCTCGTCCCGCCGAAGTTCGGCATCGCGGTCCTGGCGTTCGGCACGATCGTCTCGTCGCTCATCGCGATGCTCATCGCGGTCCCGATCGCCGTCGCCATCGCGCTGTTCCTCACCCACTACGCCCCCCGCAAGCTGCGCGGTCCGATCGCCTACGTGATCGACCTGCTCGCGGCGGTGCCGTCCATCGTGTACGGCCTGTGGGGCGCCCTGATCCTGGTTCCGCACCTGAACGGGCTGTTCGGGTGGCTGAACAGCTACCTCGGCTGGACCGGCCTCTTCGAGTGGGAGGAGGGTCCGGCGCGCTCGCTGCTCACCGTCTCCATCCTGCTGGCGATCATGATCCTGCCGATCATCACGAACGTCAGCCGTGAGGTCTTCCGCCAGGTCCCGCAGATGCACGAGGAGGCGGCGCTCGCCCTCGGCGCGACGCGCTGGGAGGTCATCCGCATGGCCGTCCTGCCGTTCGGCCGCTCCGGTGTGATCTCCGCGTCGATGCTCGGCCTCGGCCGCGCGCTCGGCGAGACGATGGCCGTCGCGACGGTCCTCTCCCCCGACTTCGACATCCACGCCAGCCTCCTCAACCCCGGCGGCGGCACCTTCGCCCAGAACATCGCCAGCAAGTTCAGCGAGGCGAACGAGTTCGGGCGGGACGCGCTGATCGCCTCCGGTCTCGTGCTGTTCGTCATCACGCTGCTGGTCAACGGCGCGGCCCGGCTCATCATCGCCCGCCGCAAGGAGTACTCGGGGGCCAACTCATGAGCACCGCGACCGTCAAGAGCAATCTGCGCAGCGCGAGCCTGCCGAAGTGGACGCCCTGGGCGATCGCCGTCGGCTCCGTCGCGCTCGGCCTGCTGGTCAGCTCCGTCGCGGGGCTCGACAGCAGCATCCAGTGGGCGCTGCTCGCGGGCATCTTCTTCGTCGTCGGCACGTACGGCATCGCGGCGAAGGTCGAGGGGAAGCGGCAGGCCAAGGACCGGGTCGCGACCAGCTTCGTGTGGGTCGCCTTCCTCCTCGCGCTGGCCCCGCTGGCGTCCCTCGTCTGGGCGACCGTCCAGCGCGGTGTGAAGGTCCTCGACTTCTACTTCCTCTCCCACTCGATGGGTGTCGTCGGCGACTCCGAGCCGGGCGGCGGGATCTACCACGCGATCATCGGGAGCCTGGAGCAGGTCGGCCTCGGCGCCCTGATCGGCGCCCCGATCGGTGTGCTCACCGCGATCTACCTGGTGGAGTACGGGCGGGGCAACCTCGCCAAGGCCGTCACCTTCTTCGTCGATGTCATGACGGGTATCCCGTCGATCGTCGCGGGTCTGTTCATCCTCAGCCTCATGCTGATCTTCGAGATGCAGCCGTTCGGTTTCGCCGGCTCGCTGGCTCTCGCGATCCTCATGATGCCGGTGGTCGTGCGGTCCACGGAGGAGATGCTGAAGCTCGTCCCGAACGAGCTGCGTGAGGCGTCCCTCGCGCTCGGTGTGCCGAAGTGGCGGACGATCCTCAAGGTCGTCCTGCCGACCGCGATCGGCGGCATCACGACCGGCGTCATGCTGGCCATCGCCCGAATCGCCGGTGAGACCGCCCCCGTCCTGCTGCTGGTGTTCGGCAACTCGTACATCAACAACAACCCCTTCGAGGGTGCGCAGGAGTCACTGCCGCTGTACATCTACAAGCAGTACTCGCAGAGCGCGGGCTCCGAGGCGGCGTTCAACCGCGCCTGGGCGGCCTCCCTGACGCTGATCGCGTTCGTGATGATCCTCAACCTGGTGGCGCGCGGCATCGCCCGCTGGAAGGCGCCCAAGTCCGGTCGCTGACGCGGCCTCTAAGTCAGCGACTGTTTGGAAGTGAAGTAGACAATGGCCAAGCGAATCGACGTAAGCGGACTGACCGCCTACTACGGCTCCCACAAGGCGATCGAGGACATCTCGATGACCGTGGAGCCCCGCACGGTGACCGCGTTCATCGGCCCCTCCGGCTGCGGCAAGTCGACGTTCCTGCGCACCCTGAACCGGATGCACGAGGTGACGTCCGGCGGCCGGGTCGAGGGCAAGGTCCTGCTGGACTCCGAGGACCTGTACGGCCCCGGCATCGACCCCGTGTCGGTGCGCCGCGAGGTCGGCATGGTCTTCCAGCGCCCCAACCCCTTCCCCACGATGTCCATCTTCGACAACGTCGCGGCGGGCCTGCGCCTGAACGGTGAGGTCAAGAAGAGCGAGCTGGGCGACATCGTCGAGAAGTCCCTCAAGGGCGCGAACCTCTGGAACGAGGTCAAGGACCGCCTGAACAAGCCGGGTTCCGGCCTCTCGGGCGGTCAGCAGCAGCGGCTGTGCATCGCCCGCGCGATCGCGGTCGAGCCGAAGGTCCTGCTGATGGACGAGCCCTGCTCGGCCCTCGACCCGATCTCCACCCTCGCGATCGAGGACCTCATCGGTGAGCTGAAGGAGCGCTTCACGATCGTCATCGTGACGCACAACATGCAGCAGGCCGCCCGCGTCTCCGACCGCACCGCGTTCTTCAACCTCGCGGCCGTCGGCCAGCCCGGCAAGCTCATCGAGATCGACGACACGGAGCGGATCTTCTCCAACCCGTCCGTCCAGGCCACCGAGGACTACATCTCCGGCCGCTTCGGCTAAACCCCGCAGACCCCTCGCGGTGCTGCATGGCGGTGCCACCGCGAGGCCGTAGAGGGCCCGCCTCCTGCCGAGCAGGAGGCGGGCCCACGCGCGTTTCGGGCGATGCCCGCGATTCAGGAAGGCTTGACCGACGACACCGAGGTGGCGGTCACCTTGTTGTCGCACAGGGCCCACCACCCGTCGTTCAGGGCGACCTTGTGCTTCCCGGAGCGCTGTAGCCCGATCATCATGCTCGGGTACGCCTTCGGGGTCTTGCCCGACTTGCAGTAGCCGTCGCCCTCCCCCTGGACCTGGACGAAGGTCAGCTTGACCCACGCCTTGGCGCGCGGCCGGACCGTCACGGTGGCCGCCTTGCCGGTGGTGGTGATCTTGAGCGCGGTGGTGTGGGAGCCGCTGACGCCCGCGACCGTCGTCGGGTGGCCCTTCAGGACGCACGTCTTCTTGGAGACGTTGGTGAACTGCACGACCGCCGCCCCGGTCCCGGTCCCGACGGGCGGGTGGGCGGCCTGCCAGGCGCTGACCTTGAGCGCCGAAGCCGCGCAGGCGGGCGGCGGGGTGGTGGTGGTGCTCGCCGCCATCGCGGTGCCGGGCAGGATGCCGGTCACCGCCGCCGCGACGGCCGTGACCGCCGTCGTCGCCAGAGCCGCCCTGCGCATACCGTTGCTGTGCCGCATGCTGTCGTCCCCCTGAGTCTGTCGTCCGCGGCCGTCGGTTGTCGTCCCGCGGTACGTGAGTGCAGACAGCGCGGAGGAGCGGCGGGGTTCCCGCCACGATCCCTTGTGACAGAACGATGACAACAGAACGGCTGCTATTACTTGGGCATGCAGGAAGAAGCCGCGCGATCCGCGATCGACACGTTCCTCTCCGCCTTCAACGCCTCGAACGACAACTACGTGACCGACCTGCTCTCCCAGGCCCTGACCACGGACGTGGTGTTCTGGGGGCCGCTGGGCCGCAGTGAGGGGATCGAGGCGGTCGAGCGGTTCGTCCTGGACATCCGGCGCCACCCGGCGGGGACGGGGACGATGGTGCGGTGCTCGGCGGTGGACATGCCGGGCGAGTGGGCGCGGTACCAGTGGGTGTTCACGACACCGGACGGGGGCCCTCGGCTGGCCGGGACGGACGTCGTCCACCTGCGGCGGAGCCTCATCGACCAGGTCATCGTGTTCGCGGGGGAGATCGAGCCGTCCCGCTCCTGAACCCCTACGGCCGCCGCACCTCGAAGTGGAAGCACCCGAACTCCAGCGCCCGCACGTGCACGAGCGCGACGTCCGGATCGCTGAAGGCGTCGTCGAGGGCCGCATCGTAGCGGCGCACGGTGCGCAGCGCGCCGGGCCGGTCGAAGGGATACCGCTCGCCGGGGCTGAACCCACCGCACTCGTCGGCGTGGACGAAGACGGGCCCCTGTTCGTCGTACGCACCGGGCCGCGCACCCACCGAGGCGGCCCAGCGTCGCAGGGGGGCGTACGAGATCAGGGCGATCCGCTCGCCCGGTTCGACGGGGCGGAGGCAGCAGCGCAGGGGGGAGCCGGTGTCGTCGGGGGTCGCGGTGTACGGGACGCAGGGGCGGCCCGCGTCGTCCGTGACGCGCAGTTCCTTGAGGGCGGCCGGGTCGATGGGGAGCACGGTGTAGCTGGTCATGCGCTCATGCTGGACCGCCGCCCGTACCGTCCGCCGGCGGAAACCCGACGTCACGCTTCTTACAGGAACGCCAGATCCACGGCCCAGTACACGACCGCGGCCACCGCCGCAGCGGCCGGCATCGTGATGAACCACCCCAGGATGATGTTCTTGGCCACCCCCCACCGCACGGCGTTGATCCGCTTCGTCGCCCCCACGCCCATGATCGCGGAGGTGATGACGTGGGTCGTCGAGATGGGCGCCTTGAAGATGAACGCGGTGGTGAACATGATCGACGCACCGGTCGTCTCGGCGGCGAACCCCTGCGGCGGATCCAGCTCGATGATCTTCCGCCCGAGCGTCCGCATGATCCGCCACCCGCCCGCGTACGTCCCCAGCGACAGCATGACGGCGCAGACGATCTTCACCCAGACGGGAATCGGGTCCCCGTAGTCCTCGACGTCGGCGATGACGAGCGCCATCACGACGATCCCCATCGTCTTCTGCGCGTCCTGCAACCCGTGCCCGAGCGCCATCCCCGCCGCCGAGACGGTCTGCGCGATCCGGAACCCCCGCTTGGCCTTGTGCGGGTTGGCCCGCCGGAACAGCCACATGATCGCGGTCATGACGAGATACCCGACGACGAGCCCGACGACCGGCGAGACGAACATCGGGACGACGATCTTCTCCACGACGCCGCTCCAGTAGACGTGCGTCCCACCCGCGAGCGCGGCGCCGACCATCCCGCCGAACAAGGCGTGCGACGACGACGAGGGCAGCCCGAAGTACCAGGTGACGAGGTTCCAGGCGATCGCGCCGACGAGCGCGGCGAAGAGGATCCCCATCCCCTTGGACCCCTCGGGCGTCTGGATGATCCCCTCACTGACGGTCTTGGCGACCCCCGAACCGAGGAAGGCGCCCGCGAGGTTCATGACGGCGGCCATGGCGAGGGCGGCGCGCGGGGTGAGCGCGCGGGTGGAGACGGAGGTAGCGATCGCGTTGGCGGAGTCGTGGAAGCCGTTGGTGTACGTGAAGAAGAGCGCGACCAGGATGGTCACGACCAGGGCGAAGGTGTCCATGAGGGGGTTCAGGACTCCTTGACGGCGATGGTCTCCACCGTGTTGGCGACGTGCTCGAACGCGTCGGCGGCCTCTTCGAGGACGTCGACGATCTGCTTCAGCTTGAGCACCTCGATCGCGTCGTACTTGCCGTTGAAGAGGTGCGCGAGGAGCTTGCGGTGGATCTGGTCGGCCTGGTTCTCCAGCCGGTTCACCTCGATCCAGTACTCCGTGAGGTTCTCCATCGTCCGCAGGTTCGGCATCGCCTCCGCCGTCAGCTCGGCGGCTCTCGCGAGGACCTCGATCTGCTGCTCGACGCCCTTGGGGAGTTCCTCGACGTTGTAGAGGACGACGAGGTCGACGGCCTCCTCCATGAAGTCCATGATGTCGTCGAGGGACGACGCGAGGGAGTAGATGTCCTCGCGGTCGAAGGGTGTGATGAACGAGGAGTTCAGCTGGTGGAAGATCGCGTGTGTCGCGTCGTCACCGGCGTGTTCGGCGGCCCGCATACGCTCTGCGATCTCGGCCCGGCCGGCGGTGTCCGCCCCGAGCAGTTCCATCAGGAGTTTCGAGCCCGTGACAATGTTGTCCGCGGACGCGGCGAACATGTCGTAGAAGCTCGTCTCCCTGGGGGTCAGACGAAAGCGCACGTGGGGTCCTCGTTATGCATCGGTTTCAGTCAGGTTGATGCTAAGCGCATCATCCGGTCAGGGCTAAGGGGCCGTCCCCCAGTGTCGCCCATCAGGCACAGTGACCAGCACGGGGTGGGACCAAGGGCCCTATACCCAGCAAACTTGGCTACGATATACCCACTAGGGGTATACGAGACGAACCGGAGGACGCGATGACGACCACAGAGGCCGAAAAAACACCGACGCCCTCCGAAGAAGCGGTGCCCTCCGAGGACCACGCGACGCACGGCTACCACAAGCAGAAGGACGAACACCTCAAGCGACTGCGCCGCATCGAGGGCCAGATCCGGGGCCTGCAACGCATGGTCGACGAGGACGTCTACTGCATCGACATACTCACCCAGGTCTCCGCCTCCACCAAGGCCCTCCAGTCCTTCGCCCTCCAACTCCTGGAGGAACACCTCCGCCACTGCGTCGCCGACGCGGCACTCAAGGGGGGCGACGAGATCAACGCGAAGGTGGAGGAGGCGACGAAGGCGATCGGGCGGATGCTGCGCACGTGAGCGGGTGCCTGCGGCGCTGACGCCGGGGACGAGCGTGAGGGGGACGACGGATTCACGCCCCCGGCGTCTCGTCCCTCAGCTCCCTCACCCGCACGACCCTCAGCACCTCGTCGATGAAGTCCAGGCTGAGCCGCTCACCGTCCGCCGTGGACGCCGCGATCATCAGCTCACCGCACAGCTCGATCTCGGCCAGGGCCACGTGGTCCTGCACCGCCGTCCCACCGCCCGGAGCCACGCCCATCACCCCATCCCTACTACGACCGGCTTCCTAGAGTAGGCAGCCCCCCACATGCGGCGCATGGCACGGAAGGGCTAGTCCTCAACAGCCACGCCCATCAACTCGGGTGGTTTCGGTGGATGGGCGACTACAGGCCCGTCGCGGCCGCTCGCGCAGTTCCCCGCGCCCCTGAAAGGCGGCTACGCCGCCATCCCCCCAGCTGCGGGCAGTCGTGCCGCTAGGGGCGGCACGGGTGGGCGCAGCGGCACCCCGCAAGCGCGGGCAAGCGAAACGCCCCCCACCCCAGCCCCCACCGGACCCGCACCCGCACCCACAACCCCCTCACTCAGCAATCCGCCCCGCATAAATATCCCGAGACTCCGGCAGCCGAACCACCGCAGGCGCCCCGAAGTCGTACAGCAGCACAGTCGACGCGACGGCCACCACCCCCTCCCGCCCGCTGTTGACGAAACTGAACCGGTGCCGGACTTTGCGGATGCGGTCCTGGTCGTCGAGGTAGACGTCGAAGGGGACCTGCGAGGTGGCGAAGCCCTTGGCCGCGGCGGCGAGGGAGGCGCGGTTGCCGGTGGTGGCGTCGCGGGAGGCGAGGGCGAGGTCGGCGGTACCCCGGTAGTGGCGGACGGCGACCCCGGCGATTTCCCCCCGGCCGACGTACACTGCCGTCCGCACCCCCCGCAGCAACTCCGCCGCGGCGAACGGATCGGTGGCACCCCCGGTGACGAGATTCCCGTCCGACATGGTCGCCGTGTCCACCCGCACCCATTTGTCCGCCGGCACCCCCGCCCCCCGGTTCTTCATGAACAACGCCCCGGGCGCGAGGAGTTCGGTGATCGGACGATGCTCGCTCACCCCGGACGGATCCTGCGGCAGCACCACCCGCAACTCCCCGAGCTGCCGCCGGTAGTCGTACACGCCCTCCCCCCGGATCGTCACCCGAGTCCCGCCCGTGGCCATCTCCATGGACGTCTGGGCCCGCGAACTCCCGGCGGCGAACAGCGTGTCGGCGGCTCGGTGAAGCGTCCCGACGACGTCCCCGGGAGCCGCGTCCTCAGCGGCGGCGCCACTGCTCACACACCCCGAGGCCCCGGCCACCACCCCGGCCACCAGCCCCGCGACGGCCACCACACCGCCCCGCCTGTACTGCATCCTGCCAACCCCCAGATCGCGGGCCCCCTCGTTCCCCCCGTTCAACGACCGGCAAGTACCACCGTCACGCCCGCCACCCCTGGCGAACCCTTTGCCGAACCGGGTTACCGTTGAGTATGTGAAGCATCCGGACGGCGCCCCCACCCCCTCCACCCCCTCCGGCGAACACGCCGCCACCACCGTCGAGCAGGGCCGTTTCTGCTTCGCCCGCTGCACCTGCGGCTGGCGCGGCCCGGCCCGCCGCGCCAGAAGCCTGGCCCGCACGGACGCGGAGAACCACGCCAAAGGCTGAACGCACCCCGGCCCCCCGGCCGTAAGAACAGTCCGACGGGAACCCTCCGCACAGGGAATCCGTCTCGGTCGATGAGCGGCACACGACAAGCCGCAGACGGCAAACAGCGAGCAGCGGACGGCGGAAGCCGCGACGGAGGGCGAAGCACCATGGAACGGCGCATGTTCATCACCGGCGCGGCGGCACTCACCGCGACGGCCGTCACGGCCGGCTGCAAGCCGACCCTGACCGGCGGCAGCCCCTCCCCCGCCGCCACCGACTCCCTCGGCTACACCTCCGCCAGCGCCCCCGCCGACTGGAAGGCCCTCGCCGCCGGCCTCGACGGCCTCCTCGTCCGCCCCGGCGAGGCCGAGTGGGCAGCCGCCCGCCAGCTCTACAACACCCGCTTCGACACCCTGAAGCCGACGGCCGTGGCGTACGTCGCGCACACCGAGGACATCCGGACGACGCTGGCGTTCGCCCGCGCCCAGAAGCTGAAGGTCGCCATCCGCAACGGCGGCCACTCGTACGCGGGCTGGTCCTCCGGGGACGGCCGTCTCGTCGTCGACATCTCCAAGCTGAAGAACATCAGGGTCGGCGGCGGGACGGCCGTCGTCGGCGCCGGCGCCAAGCTGATCGACGTCTACCGCACGGTCACCGCGAAGGGCGTGACGATCCCGGCGGGTTCCTGCCCCTCCGTCGGCGTCTCGGGCCTCGTCCTCGGCGGCGGACACGGTGTCTCGTCCCGCGCGTACGGCCTGACCTGCGACAGCCTCACGCAGGCGACGATCATCACCGCCGACGGCAAGCAGCTCACCGCCAACGCGAAGCAGAACCCCGACCTCTTCTGGGCGCTGCGCGGCGCGGGCAACGGCAACTTCGGCGTCGTCACGGAGCTCCAGTTCAAGACGCACGCCGCGCCGCAGGCCGTCACCGGGTACCTGACCTGGCCGTGGGCGAAGGCGGCGGCCGTGCTGCGGGCCTGGCAGGAGTGGGGGCCCTCCCAGCCGGACGAGATCTGGTCGGCGCTGAGCCTCTCGGCGTCCCCGGGCGGCACCCCGTCGATCTCAGTCGCCGCGTTCTCGCTGGGCACCTACGGCGAACTCCAGAACGCGGTGGACCGCCTCGCCGCGAAGGCGGGCCAGCCGACGTCCGTCACCCTGCGCCGCCGCTCCTACGCCGAGGCGATGGAGGGTTACGCCGGCTGCTCCTCGTACTCCAAGTCCGCGAGCTGCCACCTCCCCGGCACCCTCCCCAACCGCACCCCCGGCGGCAAACTCGGCCGCGAAACGTACACGGCCCGCTCGGACTTCTTCGACAAGTCCCTCTCCGAGGCAGGCATCCAGACCCTGCTGAGCCAGATACGCAAGGTCCAGGGCGGCGCCGGCAGCATCGCCCTCACCGCCCTCGGCGGCGCCGTCAACCGCGTCTCCCCCACCGCCACGGCCTTCGTCCACCGCCGCTCCCGCTTCCTCGCCCAGTACATCGCCTCCTGGAAGCCCGGCACCCCGGGGACAACCGCCCAGTCCTGGCTGAACACGGCCCACAAGGCCATGCAGCCTCATGCCTCCGGCGCCGCCTACCAGAACTACACCGACCCCACCCTCACGAACTGGCGCAAGGCGTACTACGGGGACGCGGCGCCGAAGCTGGCGAAGGTGAAGCAGCAGTACGACCCGACGAAGTTCTTCTCTTATCCGCAGGGGATCTGAGACATCTTCGAGGCCATCGAGAGCGAGTGACGGAAGGGAAGTCGGCCCGGCGGAAGGCGGTGGCTCAAGCCGTCTCACCCACAGGTGCCGCCCCAACGCCAAGCGCGGCCCCCTGCAACCCCGTCACCCGCTGAATGACGACCCCCAACAGCACACCCGCCGCGACCATGAGCCCCGAGGACACCACAAGGAACCCCACCGACCCCGGATCCACCTGGCGGCCGACCACCAGCACGACGGCGTGCGCGACCCAAGCCGCCCACCACAGGTTCACGAGGAGCGTCCCCCTCCCCCAGGCCGCGGAGCTCGCCCGCCCGATCGCGAGGACGAACCCGCGGGGGACGAAGAAGTTGGCCACCGGTACGAACCAGATGCCGATCGTCCAGCCCCGGCCGGGGAGCGCGGCGTCGGGGGACAGGGCCCGCGCGTTGCGCCAGGACCGGTCGAGCCAGACGAGGAACAGGACGATCGCGAGGGTCATGAGGTAGACGAAGACCATGGAGGCGAAGCCGGCGGGCGCGTCCGTGGGGTGGAGGTAGCGGTCCCGGGCGACCGTCGCGGCGAAGCCGTCCGCCACGGCGGCCACGGCTATGGCGGCCTGCGTACAGCGGGCGAGGGCCCAGGGGGCGCTGGCAGTTCTGGAGCTTCCGGGAGCGGCGGTCATCGTCCTGTCCAAACGGCGTACGGAGCCGCAGCGGACGCCGGGCGGAGCGATCTTAAGCACAACCCCCGTACGTGTGTACGACTTTCAGGCGGCCAGATCCCGCTCCCCCGCCCCCGTCTCGCTGCGCGCCCCCGGCACGAACGCGACCCGGGCCGCCCGACTGCGGACCAGCCACCCCACTCGGGGCGAACGCTCGACGGCCCGCAGAACCGGCGTCAGCAGGGCGGAGGCCAGCGGCGACAGCAGCAGCGCGACGGCCGTGCCGAGGGCGAAGCCGCCGACGACGTCGGTCGGGTAGTGGACGCCCATGTAGACGCGGCAGAACCCTTCGAGGAGCCCGAGGACGAGGCCCCAGACACCGAAGCGCCGGTTCGCGACGAACAGGGCGACACCCATCGCCATGGTGATCGTCGCGTGGTCGCTGACGAAGGAGAAGTCGGTCTTGCCGGAGACGAGGACTTCGAGACCCTGGTGGTCGTTGAACGGCCGGGGCCGCTCGACGAACCCCCGGATCGGGACGTTGACGAGGACGGCGACCCCGGCGGCGAGCGGCGCCCAGATGAGCGCGGCGACGGAGGACGCGGCTTCCTCGGCGGAGGAGGCCCGCCGCCGCACCGTCCACCAGCAGCCCAGGATGAGCAGCATCATCGCGAACAGCAGCCCGTATTCACCGACGAATCCGACGATCCGGTCGAACCAGTGCGGCGCGTCCTTGGCGAGGCCATTGATGTCGTAGAGCAGATCGACATCGAGGTTCGATCCGGAATCGGCGACTCCAGCCATGCTGCCGCGGCTCCTTTCGTCGTGGTCGTCTCACGTCATGGTCGTCTCAACAGGAACGCATGCCCCGCTTCCATCGTTCCGTCTCCACTGAATGATCACTGAGACGTTATCGAAGGGAGACGCGTCCGCCCGACCCAGGGCCGGTTCAAGGAACCCTCACCCGTTTTCAGACAGTGGTCGGCAGCGCTTTCGCGCCATCCGCCGTCACGCGGGTCGCCCCGAAGTAGTCGGGGGTGTCGATCGGGTCGAACCGGATCACCGCGCCGGTGCGCGGCGCGTCGATCATGTACCCGCCGCCGACATAGATCCCGACGTGCCGGATGGCCCGCGAATTGGTGAGGTCGTCGGAGAAGAACACCAGGTCACCGGGGAGGAGTTCGGCCCGCGTGGGGTGCGGCCCGGCGTTGTACTGGTCGTTCGCGACGCGCGGCAGCTCGACACCGACGGTTTCGTACGCCGCTTTCGTCAGCCCCGAGCAGTCGAACCGCCCGTTGTCCGCCGCGGTGCCGTTCCCGCCCCACAGATAAGGCGTGCCGAGTTTCTTCTGCGCGAAATAGATCGCCCCGGCGGCCTGTTCCGACGGCGAAACCCGCCCGACCGGCGCCGCGAAACTCTCTTCGAGGGTCGTGATGGTCTTGACGTAATTCTGGGTCTCTTTGTACGGCGGTACGCCCCCGTACTTGATGACCGCGTACGCGCCCGCGTTGTAGGCGGCGAGCATGTTGTGCGTGGGATCGCCGGGAACGTCCTTCACATACTTCGCGAGTTCGCAGTCGTACGCGGCGGCGGACGGAATGGCGTCGGCCGGATCCCAGACGTCCTTCCTGCCGTCACCGTTTCCGTCGACCCCGTGGGTCGCCCAGGTGCCCGGAATGAATTGCGCGATTCCCTGCGCGGCGGCGGCGCTCTGCGCGCGCGGGTTGAATCCGCTCTCCTGGTACAGCTGGGCGGCGAGCAGCGCGGGGTTGATGGCGGAACAGAGGTTCCCCCACTTCTGCACGATCGCGGAGTACGCGGCCGGCACGGACCCCTTGGCCAGCGCCCGGGTGCCACCGCCGACGCCGTTCGCCATGTTCCCGGCGACCAGATAGACCCCGATGACGAGCACCATGACGAACGCGAGCCCGGCCCCGGCGACCGCGGTCACCCAGATCCACGCCTTACGCACCGTCAACCGCCCCTCGCCGGCCGGGAGTCACCGCGCGTCAGTCTACGGCCCGACCTCGCCGCGTACGGGTAAGTTCGCCCCGGTCGGACACTGTCCATCGCGAGAGCGTTCTAATCCCCCTCGGCACAGGGGTCGTCGGCTTCGTGAGGGGTGCCGCAGCGACGGCAGCGGACGTCCCCGGCTCGGGCGGTGCCGGCGCGGGCCGCGTCCGCCTTGTTCCAGGCGCTGCCCGGGGTGCGGCGGGGAAGGGGGGTGCGGGGGGTGGTCGTACGAGGGTGGGGGGTTCGGGGCAAGAGCTTCTCTATCCGGCTTCAGAGCACGCGATACGACAGACGATCGTACGCCGCACGCCCGTTCACCGAAGCCGCCTCACCCGCCGGCCGCCTTGTACAGCGCGGCCGCTTCCTTCCCCAGCACCACGCTGTACGACACGTCGTCCGTGTCCCCGCCCTGCTCATGCCCGCCGAGCACGCCGACGACCTCGTGGTACCCGTTCACCCAGGGGCTCCCGCTGGTCCCCGCGCTGAAGCTGGGGCAGGCGATCCGCTGCTGGGTGTCGCTCTCGACGGCCGGCCGGTTGGTGCACGTCAGCGACCGCTCGGAGGTGTCGGGGTACCCGGTGACGGTGACCGGCGAGGCCCCGGTGGTCGTCCCCGGGGCGAAGAGGTTCGCGCCGACGACGTCCTGGATGTTCTTGTGCGCGGCGTTGGGCGCGAGTGCCGCGAACGCGAGGTCGCTGTCCTCGCTCTGGTCCTTGGACCACGGGTCCGGCAGAAAGTTCTTCCGCAGCTTCCACACCCCGTAGGGCGCCTTGCCGTCCCGGTACCCGGGCACGAACACGACCCCCGACCCGTCGTCGCCGTTCAGACAGTGCGCAGCGGTCACGATCAGGTTCCGCCCCGCGCTCTGCACCACCGACGCCGTGCAGAAGTGCGCCCCGGCCGGCTTCCCCAGGTCGTCCGTGTCGAGCAGGACACCCACGCGGGCCGCTGCCGCCGCGCCCGAGGCCACGACCGTCACACCGAGCGGGCCCGCGCCGTCGTCGGCGACAGCCGCCGACGCCAGGACACAACTCCCTGCCATCAACACCGTCGTGCCGAGCAGCGCGAACCTTCGGTGGCCCTGCGGGCGGGTGCGGTTCATCGGAGCCACTCTGGACCATGAAGGTGAGAGAAGCATCAGACAGCACCTTTCCACCAAGTCATGACACGGCAAAGAATACGGACGTCTCGGCCACGCAGAGAACCAGCCATTCCGCTTAGCAAAGCACCGGCCGACCCAAGCGGACCTCCAGCTTCTCGGCAGAACACGGCATGAAGTGCCACCTCAAGCTCCACTTCGTGTGCAACAGGAAATGGCCAACATCAGTCAAGAGTCTGCCAAGCCAGGCGCGGCCCTGTCTATGGTCCACGTCGGCGCCGGACACGGATCGACCGGTCCGCCACTGCCGTATCGATACGGGATTTCCCAGCAGATGACTCAGGACACCGACACGCGTACCCGGCCGTCCCCGGCCGGATGCGCGTTCCCCGCTCTGATCGCCGTCGGCCTGGCCGTGACCGGCGTCTGCGGGATCCCCGGCCTGTCGAACAGCGCGGGGATCGCGACGGCGGCCCCCTGGACCGCGGAGCGACACCGCTCCGGAATCACCGTCACCGTCGGCCACACCCCCGGGCCCACGTGCTTTCGCTACGACATTCCCTTGCCGGTCGTCACCTCCGAACCCACGGTCCACCGCACCCGCCTGGCCACCTGCCCCACCCTGCCGAACCGTTGACCACCCCCCACCGGAGACGCGACGCCGGTCAGCCCCTCCTGAAGGTCCCTCAGGGACACTTCCCGCACGTCACCGGCGCCGCGCCGCGTTGTGACGCGCGTGTTTCCCCGGTCAAGTGCCCCCCATCGCGGCACCATTCCCGCACCATGCCGGGGCAATCCCCGAACCCCGTTCAGTAACGCGGAAGTCAGGATTCCGCCACCTGTCTTGTTTGTCGCGTACTCAACAAGCAACAGTCATCGCCGGGCCGCCGCCCACACCCCCACAGCACCACCCGCACCGCCCCTGAACACCCCACTTCCAGGAGGCAGTACCTTGCGTACGTCCACCAACACCCCCGCGATATCCGGCAGATGGCGCCGGATGAGCGGCGCGGCCGTCGGCACCGCGGCCCTCGTCCTGACCGGCCTCGGCACGGCGGCCCACGCCGACGCGGCGACCTCGGCGACCCCGGTCACCTGGACGGCGACCCCCTGCTCCGTCCCGAAGCACGCGGGTGACCTCACCTGCAACTCCTTCCGCGTGACCGGCGGCGTCACCGCGTTCTCGAAGGCGAAGGCGACCAGGAACCACAAGGGCGCGGCACTCACCCCGAAGGCCGCCAGCGCCAGCCCCACCGGCTTCGGCCCGAGCGACCTCCAGGACGCCTACGGCCTCACCGACGCCGCCGCGAACAACGGCTCCGGCGAGACCATCGCGATCGTCGACGCCTTCGACGACCCGAAGGCCGAGGCCGACCTCGCCAAGTACCGCGCGAACTACGGCCTCAGCGCCTGCACGACGAGCAACGGCTGCTTCAAGAAGGTCTCCCAGACCGGCTCGACGACCTCCCTGCCCACCGCCGACAGCGGCTGGGCCCAGGAGATCTCGCTGGACCTCGACATGGCCTCCGCGATCGCCCCCAACGCCAACATCCTGCTCGTGGAGGCGAAGTCCTCCAGCATGACCGACCTCGGCACGGCGGTGAACAAGGCCGTCGCCCTCGGCGCCAAGTTCGTCTCCAACAGCTACGGCGGCGGCGAGTCCTCCAGCGACGCCTCGTTCGACGCCTCCTACTTCAACCACCCCGGCGTCGCCCTCACCGTCTCCGCCGGTGACGAGGGCTACGGCGCCGAGTACCCGGCCGCGTCCAAGTACGTGACGGCCGTCGGCGGCACCGCCCTCAAGACCGCCTCCAACAGCCGCGGCTGGACCGAGTCCGTCTGGGGCACCTCGCCCACCGAGGGCACCGGCTCCGGCTGCTCCGCGTTCGACGCGAAGCCCTCCTGGCAGACCGACACCGGCTGCTCGAAGCGGGCCATCGCCGACACCTCGGCCGTCGCCGACCCGGCGACCGGTGTCGCGGTGTACGACTCCTACGGCGTCACCGCCGGCTGGTACACCTTCGGCGGCACCTCCGCCGCCGCCCCGATCATCGCCGGCGTCTACGCGCTGGCCGGCACCCCGGGCAGCGGTGACTACCCGTCGTCGTACATCTACAACGCGGCCGGCACGTCCGCGTTGAACGACGTCACCAGCGGCTCGAACGGCTCCTGCTCGGCCGACGCGAGCTACCTGTGCACCGCGGGGCCGGGGTACGACGGCCCGACCGGGTGGGGTACGCCGCAGGGTCTGGGGGCCTTCACCGGCTGACCCTCCGTCAACATCACGGCGTCGACTTCGAGGCGTCAACAGAGCGGGCCGCGGCGACAAGCCGCGGCCCGTTCGCGTTAGGGGCGTGAGACCATCGGGAAAGTGTCTCAACGACAGAGGCGCCGACAGGTTCCGCAGAACCACACCCTCAGGTTCCGCGCTCACCTCATTGCCCGGCGTGACCTGCCGTGATACACAGAGTGACGATACGAACCATTCATACGAATCCCACCCGGCAATGCCGCCAAGTCGACATACCCAGGCGGCATCGTCGGTGACAATGAGGCCCGACCCCTGCGCACGGCAGCGGGCCACGATCAGAACTACCCACCAGGGGCGGTGACTTACATGCTCTTCGCAGCCGACAAGGGCGACATCAACACCATCATCGGCGGGATCGCTCCCGACTGGGGTCCCTTCGGCAGCCTGGGTACCGAGGCCAAGACGATGATCCAGGTCGTGATGGCGTTCGCGATCCTCATCTGCCTCGGCATCGCCGTCTGGGGTGCTGCGAAGCAACGTATCGGCGCCACCGCCCTCAGGGACACCTTCAGCGCGGAACAGGGCAAGGGCCTCATCATCGCGGGCCTCACCGGAGTCTTCATCATCGGCTCCCTCGGCACGCTGTTCACCATCGTGTACGGCATGGCCGTCTAGCCACTCCCCCTTCCCTCCCCTCCCGGCTGAGGTTGCGTCCCCCTGATGTCGAGTCACCACACCGCGCCCGCGCGGGAACCAGCACGGCTACCGTCGTACTGCGCCGCGTTTTTCCACGACGCACACGCCGCACACGACGCAGAGGGGGCGCACACCGCATGAGTCCCGCCGACGAGCCCGGCCACGACATCTCAGCGGGTGGCTATGCGGGTACCCGCACCCGCCTCCCCGAAACCGACCCCTCCCGCCGGCCCCCCCGCTCCTCCTCCCGCAGCCTCGTCACCGTCGTCGCCGTCGTCGTCCTGCTGATCGCCGCGATCGCCTTCGCGAACCGCGGCAGCGGCGACGGCGGGGGCTCCGACACGTCGTCCCGCGGCGCGTCCGGGACGAAGCCGCAGGCGGAGTCGACGGCGGCGAGCGGGACGAAGCCGGTGGACGGCAAGACGGGGTCCATCCCCACGGGGTACGCACACGACAGACAGGGCGTTCAATCGGCGGCGGCGAACTACGCGGTGGTGCTGGGTTCGACGGGCATGTTCCACCAGGACAGCCGGCACACCATCGTGGACACCCTCTACACCCCGGACGCCGCCGCACGGCTCCGGCCCGCCATGGACAAGGCCTACACCGCCGGCTTCCTCGCCGAACTGGGCCTCGACGCGAACGGCGACCCGCCGCAGGGAAACACCTTCGTCGCCCGCGTCGTCCC
The DNA here is from genome assembly GCF_054880855.1 of Streptomyces sp. S6. NCBI lineage: Bacteria > Bacillati > Actinomycetota > Actinomycetes > Kitasatosporales > Streptomycetaceae > Streptomyces > Streptomyces sp. S6. Next base: position 19,548 of record NZ_JBTYMC010000072.1, read on the forward strand.
GATCGGCTCGACCGTCCAGAGCTACTCCGCCACCGCCGCCAAGGTCGCGGTCTGGAACATGGGACTCATCGGGATGTCCGGGACGAACTCGACGGACCCCGTCAAGTCGACGTGGAGCACCTGGACCTTCGACCTCCAGTGGGTGAACGGTGACTGGAAGGTCGCCGCCGAGAACCAGACTGACGGCCCCGCCCCGGTCCCGGGTGACAACCAGGCCGCCAGCTCCGACGAGATCAGCAAGGCCATCGAGGAGTACGGAGGGTTCACGTATGCCCGGTAAGCGTGCACTTCGGCTCGCCGGAGTCCTCACCGCCGTCCAGACGACGGCCGTGCTGCTGTCCGCCAGAGCGTTCGCGGCGCCACCGACCCCCGACCCGACCCCCTCGGTCAGCGGCACCCTGACGCCGTCGCCGTCCCCCAGCCCGTCGGACGACCAGTGCCGCCTGATCCACGCGCAGGCGAAGAAGTACTGCGAACGCGGCAACAGCGGCGGCACCACCGCCAAGACCGACCCCGGCGTCTCCGACACCCTCGACCCCCTCTCCTCCCTCGCCAAAGGCTGCGCCGACGCCGCCTCCTGGACGGTGAAGAAGCTCAGCGAGGCGGTGAAGGAGACGGCGAACGTCGACTTCACGAACGAGAAGTTCCTCCAGCAGTACGCGGTGGTGTTCGCCGCGTCGACGGTCCTGACGCTGGTCCTGTGGCTGCTCGCCGTCGCCAAACGCGCGGTGCGAGGCGTCCCCCTCGGCACCGCGATCTCGGAAGCCGTCGGCTTCCTGTGGCTGACGGTCCTGGCGTCCGCGTTCACGCCGCTGATCCTCTACACCGTCGTCTCGGCGACCGACGGCATCACGGAAGTCCTCGCGAAGGCGACCGGGGACCAGACGGACACGTTCTTCGGGACGTTCTCGACGGCGCTCGCGAAGGGCGAGAACATCGGCGGCGGACCGATCATGCTGATCGTGGTGTCGCTGGTGTCGGTCCTCGCCGCCGGCATCCTCTGGCTCGAACTGGTCATCAGGACAGCCCTGTTGTACGTCGGCGCGCTGCTCGGGACGGTCGTGTACGCCGGTCTCGTCGACAAGAACCTGTGGGGGCACGTCCGCCGCTGGGCCGGGGTCATGATCGCCGTGATCATGGTGAAGCCGGTGATCGTGATCGTCCTCGGCCTCGCCGGGGCGCTCGCCGGGAAGGACGGCCCGGACTCGTTCTCCGCCGTCGTGTCGGGGCTCTCGATCATCCTGCTGGCCATCTTCGCCAGCGCGATGATCTACCGCTTCGTCCCCGGCTTCGGCGACGAGATCGCCGCGTCCCGCAACAACCGCATCATGCAGGGCGCGGAGTCCAAGGCCGCGGCGGTCATCTCCTCGCCGGCGACGCTCGTCGCCCAGGGCATCAAGACGCACAGCACACGGGCCAACGACGGTGGCGGCGGCGGGAGTTCGTCGTCCAGCACGCCGCGCCCGGCGAACCCCGGCTCCGGCGGCATCGCCGCGCACGGCTCACGCCCCTCGAACGGCGGCGGATCTGTCCCCTCCGCCGCACCCGCACCCCGCACAGGCACCCCGCACGCCAGCAACAACCGCACGGGAGGTGAAGGGCGTTGACGACCGAGTCCCACGTGTCGCACGCGATCGCGCCCCGCCGCACGTATCTGATCGGCCGCGCCCGGCCGAACGCGATCGTCGGCAAGAACCGCGAGACCGGAGAGATCGCCCTCATCATCGTGGGCGCGTTCCTCGGCATGATGTGCGGCCTGCTCGTCCCCGTGCTGGCCCTGCGGATCGTGCTGCTCACCGGCTTCCCGCTGATCGCCCTCATGGCGGTCTACGTGCCGTACAAGCACCGCACCTTCTACAAGTGGTTCGAGATCAACCGCAGTTACAAGCGCAGCCTGCGCAAGGGCACGACGTACCGCAGCTCCGCCATGGAGGCCGGCGTGGCGCTCGACGGCCGTGAGGTCGAGATCGGCCCGCCCCCCGGCATCGGCCGCATCACGTGGCTGTCCGCCCCCTTCGGCCCCGACGAGATCGCCGTCCTCCTGCACGCCGACCGGCGCACGGTGACGGCCGCGATCGAGATCGAGGGCCCGGGCGTCGGCCTGCGCGACAGCGAGGACCAGGAAGCCCTGGTGGACCGTTTCGGCACCCTGCTCAAGCACGTGGCCAACGGCGACGGCTTCGTCACCCGCATCCAGATGCTGGCCCGCACCCTCCCCGCCGACCCGGACGCGCACGCCAAGGACGTCGCCCAGCGCGGCGACGACAAGGCCCTCCCCTGGCTCCAGTCCTCGTACGACCAGCTCCAGTCGATGGTCTCCACGAGCAGCGAACAGCACCGCGCCTACCTCGTCGCCTGCATGCAGTACAGCCGTGAACTCGCCGCCGAGGCCCACGCGATGGCCCGCGCCGCCCGCCCCCAGTCCGGCCGCAAGGTCGACCGGGACGCCGGCCTCGCCGTCGTCATGGCCCGTGAGCTCACCGACATCTGCTCGCGCCTCCAGGAGGCCGACATCCGCGTCCGCCAGCCGCTCGGCCAGGGCCGGCTGTCGTCGCTGATCCACTCCATGTACGACCCCGACCACCCCATCGACCACATCCAGGCGATGACCAAGCGCAACGCCTGGCCGGCCGAACTCGACGCCATGGAACCGACGTTCCTCCAGGCGAAGACCCGCGAGTCCTCGACCCGCGCCCCCTGGTGCCACTCCACGGCGTGGGTCAAGGAGTGGCCGATGACCCCGGTCGGCGTCAACTTCCTCGCCCCGCTGCTCGTCCACACCCCGGACGTCATCCGCACGGTCGCCGTGACGATGGACCTCGAACCCACCGAGGTCGCCATCGAGCGCATGCTGACGGAGAAGACGAACGACGAGGCCGAGGCGTCCCGCCAGGCCAAGATGAACCGCACCCTGGACCCGCGTGACGTCGCGGCCAACTCCCGCCTGGACCAGCGCGGTGAGGACCTCGCGAGCGGCGCGGCCGGCGTCAACCTCGTCGGCTACATCACGGTGTCGTCCCGCTCCCCCGAAGCCCTCAACCGCGACAAGCGGACGATAAGGGCCTCGGCCGGCAAGTCGTACCTGAAGCTGGAGTGGTGCGACCGCGAGCACCACCGGGCGTTCGTCAACACACTCCCCTTCGCCACCGGCATCCGGAGGTAGGACAGATGCGGGACCCGCTCTCCCTCCTCACCGACGCCTTCACCGCCTTCCTCTTCGGCAAGGTCGAGACGACCCGCCTCCCGGTCCGCACCTCCACCGGCCAGGCCCAGGCGGTCTATCTCCCCACCGCCGCACCGGGGTTGGGCGACTCCGGCGTCATCATCGGCCGCGAGGTGTACTCCGGCAAGGGCTACATCTACGACCCCTTCCAGCTCTACGGCCAGCAGCTCCCGGCCCCCCACTGGCTCGTCCTCGGCGAGTCCGGCAACGGCAAGTCGGCCCTCGAAAAGACCTACGTCCTAAGGCAGTTGCGCTTCAAGGACCGCCAAGTCGTCGTCCTCGACGCCCAGGGCGAGGACGGAGCGGGCGAATGGAACCTCATCGCCCGCGAGTTGGGGATAACCCCCATCCGCCTCGACCCGACGGCCGCCCTCGACCAGGGCATCCGCCTCAACCCCCTCGACCCCGCGATCACGACGACCGGCCAGCTCGCCCTGCTGCGCACGATCATCGAGGTCGCCATGGGCCACGGCCTCGACGAACGCTCCGGCTTCGCGCTCAAGGTCGCCCACGCGTACGTCAACGAGACGATCCTCGAACGCCAGCCGGTCCTCACCGACATCGTCGAGCAACTCCGCCACCCCGAACCGGAGTCGGCCGAGGCGATGAACGTCGCCATAGACGACGTACGGGCATGGGGACTTGACGTCGCCCTCGTCCTCGACCGTTTGGTGGACGGCGACTTGAGGGGCATGTTCGACGGCCCCACGACCGTCGGCATCGACCTCGACGCGCCCCTCATCGTCTTCGACCTCTCCCACATCGACCGCAACTCCATCGCCATGCCGATCCTGATGGCCATCGTCGGCGTCTGGCTGGAGCACACCTGGATCCGTCCCGACCGCAAGAAGCGCATCTTCCTCGTCGAAGAGGCGTGGCACATCATCAACAGCCCGTTCGTCGCGCAGCTGTTCCAGCGGTTGCTGAAGTTCGGCCGACGCCTCGGCCTGTCCTTCGTCGCGGTCGTCCACCACTTGTCCGACGTCGTCGACGGAGCGGCGGCCAAAGAGGCCGCGGCGATCCTGAAAATGGCGTCCACCCGGACGATCTACGCCCAGAAGGCGGACGAAGCGCGGGCCACTGGACGGGTGTTGGGGCTGCCACGCTGGGCGGTGGAGATCATCCCCACCCTCACGCCGGGTATCGCGGTATGGGACGTCAACGGCAATGTCCAGGTCGTCAAACACCTGGTCACTGAAACGGAACGCCCCCTGGTCTTCACGGACCGCGCGATGACGGAGTCCTCCTCCGACGCCGCCGACGACGCGTTGCGCGCCGCCGAGTTGGAGGCGGAACAACGAGCCGCGGCCTTCATGGAACAGCACATGGCCGACCTCGACGGCACGGAATCCACGGTGGCATGACATGCCGGATCCCCACGGGCGCCCCCGCCAACCCCGCCAGCAAGGAGGCATCCCCGACAGCCTGCTCCTGGGGATACTCGCGCTGCTCCTGGTGGTGACAGTCCTGACCTGGACGGCAACGGGGCTCTCCGCCGTGTTCGCGCACGGCTCCTGGCCGTCCGACCTGTCCCTCATGGACACCCCCCTCGCCCTCCGCCACCTCATCTCCCACCCCGACGACCTCCCCGGCGCCTGGCCGGACCCCCCACCGGGTGCCCTCTCGGGCTACGGCCTCTTCTGGGGCCTGTTCATCGGCCAGCTGATGATCCTGCTGACGCTGACGTTCTTCGGCCTGGGGACGTGGGCCCGGTGGAGGATGGTCCGGGCGAGGAAGCGGGACGCCCGGCTGGCGGCACAGGGGAGGGGGCCAGGTGCTGAAGACAGCTCAGCGCCGTCCACGGGGCCTCTGACCAAACGAGGGCGGGGCGAGGGCAATTGGGCGTCCCCGCCCCTGGCGGGGGGCGGAGACGGCGCCCAAGGAGCTCCAACAAACGCCGCGCCACAGGTACCGACGTCCTTGCCTGGACCTACCTCTTCAGCCGGCGCGGCTAACGCGATCGGCGCAGGCGGCGCAGCTGCGGGCAGCGGCTCCCCACCCGCCCGCAGCCACGTCTCCTCCCCCGCCTCAGCTGCGGGCAGTCGTGCCGCTGGGGGCGGCACGGGTGGGCGCAGCGGCACCCCGCCAGCGCGGGTGAGCGAAACGCCCCCCACCCCAGCCACCACCGGACCCGCACCCACCCTCCTCGCAGCCCCCCGAGAAACCCGCCTCCTCACCGCCGCCCAGGCCCTCCAGGACGCCCCCGGCCCAGCCCTCGTCCTCACCTCGAACCCCGCCCTGTGGCACACCACCAAGGACGCGAGGGCGAAACTCGGCCCGACTCTCCTGTACGACCCCACCCACCTCTGCGACACCCCGTCCCGCCTCCACTGGCCCCCCACAACCGGCTGTGAGAACAAGGACACGGCGATCGCGAGGGCGACAGCCCTCCTCGCCCCCACCCGCCCCACCGCCAAGATCGACCAGGCCATCGCGGACACCGCCCACACCCTCCTCCGCAGCTACCTCCACGCAGCGGCCCTGGACGGCCGGACGATCAGACACGTCCACCGCTGGAGCCAGGGCACCCACGTCCAGGAAGCGGTCAAGACCCTCCGCACCCACCCCAAGGCAGCCCCAGGAGCGGCAGGCGAACTGGAGGCAGCCCTGACGGCCCACCCGGACCGCAGGGACATCGCCCAGGAGCTGACGACCCGCACCCTCGCCGCCCTCTCCACCGTCAACATCAGAGAAGCCTGCACCCCCAACCGAACCGACGCCCTCACCCTGGATTCCTTCATCCACGAGGGGGGCACCCTCTACGTAGTGGGCGACTCCATCGAGGACCCCCGCACAAACCCCGGCGCGATGCCCCTCCTCACGGCTCTCGCCGCCAGCGTGGTCGAGCGCGGCCGGCGCATGGCCGAACGGTCATCCTCCGGTCGCCTCGACCCACCAATGACCCTGATCCTGGACGACGTCGCAGCGGTCGCCCCGCTCCCCACACTCCCGGAACTCCTGCGCACCGGCGACTCCCAGGGCCTGCCGACCCTCGCCCTGGTCCGCTCGCCGGAACAGGCGAAGTCCCGCTGGCCGGACAGCGCCCTACCGTTCTGAGCCGCTCTACGCCGAGGGCAACTCCCGCGCGAACTCCAGCTCGACCCCACCCCCGTCGAGCGGAATGACCCGCCCGGTGGGCTCGAACCCGGCCCGCCGATACGCCCCCTGCGCCCGCAGATTCTCCTCGTGCACGATCAACCGCACCCGCCCGAGCCCGATCTCCGCGACCCACTTCACCGCAGCCTCGAACAACGCCCCGATCACAGCACCCCCACGCCACTCGGGCTTCACGAACACCCCGACGACATGCCCTTGCCGCCGCTCGACGGGAAACCCCGCCCAGTCGGTCCCGCCAGCCTCCTCCACCAGCACGACGACCGACCCACCCCACTCCCCGTCCTTCCCCTCCGCGACGAACTGCCGCGCCCCCGAAGCACCTTCAGCCGCATTGGCCGCCCGCTCCTGCCAGAACTCGTCCGGCTCCGCCACGGCGTTCTCGTACGTCTCCATAAAAGCGATCGAAGCCACCGGATCACGCAACGCGGCGAGCCGCAGCTCCCGCACAGCGGTCCACTCGTCGGCTCGAATCCCCCGCACCACAAAGTCGTTCATGGAATTCACCGTAACGCACCCCTGAACGCAGAAAACCCCCGCACCTTAAGGTGCGGGGGTCTCCCGGAATAATTGTTCGGCGGCGTCCTACTCTCCCACAGGGTCCCCCCTGCAGTACCATCGGCGCTGTGAGGCTTAGCTTCCGGGTTCGGAATGTAACCGGGCGTTTCCCTCACGCTATA
>NZ_JBTYMC010000073.1:0-26536 GCF_054880855.1 Streptomyces sp. S6
GCTGGACGAGGGCGTGCGCGGTCAGGACCCGGCGGCCCCGCGGCAGCGCCGGCGGCAGCACCACGTACGCGAGCCGGGCGGGGCGCGGACAGTGCTCGACCAGCGCGGCCTCGGCCTGCTCCACGTCGAGAGCGGGGCCGGCGGAACCGGAACGGGGGGAGCGGGAGGCGGGGCGCTGGGCGACATCCTGTGACTGCACGTCCGGGAGAACGAGCAAGACGGCGTGCGGGTTACTCCCGCGGGTTGACCAGCGCCCGCGCGTAGTCGGTCATCGACCGCCGATAGCGCGGGAGATGGCCCGCCAGCGCCTCCAGCACCAGCGCGAGGCCCTCCCGGTCCCGGTCCAGGCTCGACAGGCACAGCGCGAGGCAGGCCCGCACGGCGTCGTCCAACTCGTCGGACGGGGCGTCCAGTTCGGGCGTCAGCAGCTTCACGCCGTCCTCGGCCCGGCCGACGTTGCGCAGAGAACTCGCCAGCTGGATCCTCGTACGACGGCCCCGGTACCCGTCGAGACCCCGGGCGAGCGCCTCCTCGTACAGGGCAACGGCCTTGCCGGAGTGGCCCGTCGAGTCCCAGGCGCAGGCCTGCTCGAAGGGGGCGACGGGGCTGTCGTCCGGCAACTCGGCGGTGAGGCCGGCGATCACGGCCCGGAAGTCGGCGGCCTGGTCCTCGGTGTACTCGTCGAAGCTCGCCCAGGCGGCGGCCATACGCTCTTCCCAGTCTTCGGTCATGAAGATCACGATGGCACGCGCGGGTTACCGGCACTACCGGAATAGGTGTCCGGTTGAGTGGAACGTGCGCCGGTGTCCGTATCGAGGGGAAGGTCTCTCAGGGAGGAACTGGACAGATGAAGCTGACCCGACCGACGCTCGCGGCCCTGGCCGCCGTCACGGCGCTGACGCTGGCGGGCTGTGGCGGGGGGGACGACAAGAAGGCCGCCGCGGACGCCGTGCCCGTGGCCGCGACCGGCAGCCTCGAACAGCTCGCCGCGCAGGTCAAGTGCAAGCCGAACATACAGACCGACGCGGACGAACTGCGCCAGGCGATCTGCAAGACCGCCGCCGGCAAGTTCATCCTGCTCACCTTCGCCACCGACCGCGGCCAGCGGGAGTGGATCAACGGCGCGAAGGACTACGGCGGTCACTACCTCGTCGGCCGCAAGTGGATCGCGGTGGGGCAGGAGACCAGCACGGTGACGACCCTGCGCAAGACCCTCGGCGGGGAGATCGAGGAGGGCACCGACCACACGGTGCACGAGGGCGGCCATTGACCTTCTTGATCACACAAGAGAGCCGGCGGTGGGAATTCCCACCGCCGGCTCTCTTGTGGTTGAACTAGGCCCGCGTGACTAGCAGTTGCGGCCGCTGTTGATGCAACCGACGACCTGGTTCATCGTGTTCTTCGAGAAGAAGTTGATGAAGTCGTTGTGGTCGGTGATCGGCTTGTGCAGGTTCTCCGGGAAGGAGTCCACCGCGAAAGCGTTCTTCACCTGGCCGTTCTGGATCTGCGGACGGGGCAGGTTGTAGACGAGCCGGACCTGGAGCTGGGGGATCGCCTTGAAGCCGTTGGCGCACTGACCGTTGCCCTGGACGAAGGCCACGTGCGTACGGTGGTTGGCGGAGTCGATGTTCTTGCCGTCCCAGCAGCTCTGGAAGTTGGACGTACGCACCACCTGGCTGCCCTGCGGGCAGATCGGGTACTTGTCCTTCAGCTGCACCTTGTTCTCGAAGCCGGTGCAGGACCAGTTGACGTTGGCGTTGGCGTTGCCGTTGACGAACGCCTTCGCGTCACCGGTGATGATGCGCAGCGCGGTCGGCATGGCGACGACGTTGCCCGCCTTGTTGCCGACGAACTTCAGCTGGGCCTGCGACGGCAGGACGATCTTGCCGACGTTGCCTTCCTTGCCGCCGCCGTCGTTGTTCTGGTCGAAGTCCTTGGTGCCGTCCTGGATGCGCATGACCGGCCAGAAGTAGGACGACTTGTCGCCCTGGTTCTGGCAGCTGGTCTGCGCGTTCGCCAGCTCCTGGTCGCTCGCGAAGGCGTCGTTCGACTGGTTGCCGACGTAGTCGTGCAGGTGGTGGGCGCCGTTGGCGACACCGGGAGCCACGATCACGTTGTCCGTGTTGTGGTTGCGGTTCTGGTTGGTGCCGCACCGGGTGGTGAAGGAACCACGCGAGCCGCTGTTGCCGTTCGCGGCGAGGCCGTTGTTGCCGACACCGAGGTTGGCGTTGCCGCCGGCCTTCGTGATGTCCACGAAGTCCGCGGCCACCGGGCCGTTGCCGCCCTGACCGCCGCCACCGGCCTGCTGACCGCCGTTGTTCTGGCCGCCGTTGTTGTTCTGGCCGTTGCCGTTCTGGCCGTTCTGACCGTTGTTGCCGTTCTGGCCGTTGTTCTGACCATTGTTCTGGCCACCGTTGTTCTGGCCGCCGTTGTTGTTCTTACCGCCGCCGTTGTTCTGACCGTTGTTGCCGTTGTTCTGCCCGGCGTTGGTCTGAGCGTTGTTGGCGGCCTGCGGCGTGCACGCCGCGAGCTGGCTGAGCTGGTTGTTGAACTGCCCGCCCGCCCGCTGGATGTTGATCCGGATACGGTCGATCGTCGCGGCGCGCTTCTCCTTCAGCGGCCCCGTGATCGCGTTCTGCACGAACCCGGGGTCCTGTGCCTGGGCCTGCCTGGAGGAGGCGAGCCGGGCGTAGGCCTCGGTGATCTGCTTGTCCAGCAGCGCCAACTCCCGGTCGACGCCCTGTCGCGCGGCCTGCGGCACGTTCGTCAGCTTCTGGCCGATGTCCGGGCAGGCGATGGTGGCGATCTGGGCGCTGGCGGCCTTGACCTCGTTCTGGCCCGAGCCGTTCGAGGACTCGTGAGCCGAGGCGTAGAAGTTTGCCCAGATCAGCCCGCCCCCACCGAGCGCTAGGGCCGCCGACGCGGCTATGGCCTTGTTGGCCATCGACGAACGGCGTTTACGTGTGTTGCGTCCCATGGAACTCCTCTGACTTCCTTGCGGGGCAGCATCGAGGCGCCCGACAGGAGTGAAGCTGCGTCGTTCATTACGCACGTCGGCTCAGAGGTGTTCAGCCGTCTCGGAAAAACCTGAGAGATTCGTGGAGCGCCTAAGGGGGCTATTCCCCCAACATCCCCACAAGCGGCCCGAGTTGCCTCGGTCATCGATCTCGGTCCAGAAACGCCAGCACCGCCAGTACCCTGCGGTTGTCGTCGTCGGAGACCTCCAGGCCGAGTTTGGCGAAGATGTTCGCTGTGTGCTTCGCCACAGCCCGCTCGGTCACGAAGAGCTTCCCGGCGATCGCCGCGTTCGACCGGCCCTGCGCCATCAGCTCCAGCACCTCCAGCTCCCTCGGCGTCAGCCGCGCGGGCAGCCGGTCCTCCCCGCGCCGGGCCAGCAGTTGCCGGATCACCTGAGGGTCCATCGCCGTACCGCCGGCCGCGACCCGGCGGACCGCGTCCACGAACTGCTCCGCGTCGGACACCCGGTCCTTCAGCAGATAGCCGACCCCGCCGGTGCCGTCCGCCAGCAACTCCCGGGCGTACAACTGCTCCACGTGCTGCGAGAGCACCAACACCGGGAAACCCGGCCGCTCTTGCCTCGCCCGCAGCGCACACTGCAACCCCTCGTCCGTCAGCGTCGGCGGCAGCCGGACGTCCACCACCGCCACGTCCGGCTTCAACTCCCGCAGCGCCCGCTCCAGTTCCGGGCCGGACTCCACCGCCGCCGCGATCTCGAAGCCGAACGCCTCCAGCATGCGCACGAGGCCGTCCCTCAGCAGGAACAGGTCTTCGGCTAGGACAACGCGCACGGGATCTCCAGCGTGGCCGTCGTGGGGCCGCCCGCGGGGGAGCTGACGGCGAGGACACCGTCAAATGTACCCAGCCGCCGTTCCACTCCGGCGAGGCCGGAGCCTGCGGGGGTGTCCGCTCCGGTGTCCTTGCCGACGGCCCTGTCCGTGACGCCGTTCACGGCCGCACCTATGGTCGCGCCGCCCCGGCCGTTGTCCGTCACGGAGACCCGGAGCGAGCCGTCCGTGTGGCGCATGTCGACCCAGATCCGGTCCGCGCCCGCGTGCTTCACCGCGTTCGTCAGCAACTCGCTCACCGCGAAGTACGCCGCCGACTCGACGGGCGCCTCCGCCCGCCCGCCGAGTTCCACCGCCACCTCCACCGGCAACGGCAGCCGCAGCGCCAACGCCCTTACGGCGTCCCCGAGTCCGCGCTCCGCCAGCACCGGCGGATGGATCCCCCGCACCAGGTCCCGCAACTCCTCCAGCGCCTCCGCCGAGTTGTGCCTGGCCTGTGCGAGGAGCGCCTTCGCCTTCGCCGGGTCGTGCTCCATCAGCGCCTCGATCGTGCCCAGGTCCATGCTCATCACCACGAGCCTCGCCTGCGCGCCGTCGTGCAAGTCCCTCTCGATACGGCGCAGTTCAGCGGCGGAGGTGTCCACCGCGTCCCTCCTCGTGTCCGTCAGCACGCGTACTCTCGCGGTGAGTTCCTCGTGGTCCGCCCCCAACACGGTCCTCGTGAACCGGAAGTGGAAGTCGAGGATGGCCGGGTTGTGCCGGTACGCCAGGACCAGGAACCCCACGGCCAGCAGCGCCGCGAGGAACGCCGAGCCCTGGCCGGACACCGGCACGAACGCATACCAAGTCGTGCCCTGCGTCGCCATGTACGCCTTCCACAGACCGAGCGGCAGCGCGAGGCCCTCGACTCCCTTCCCCAGCAGGACGGCGGGCAGCAGGGCGGTGATGAATCCCGGCAGCAGGTCTGTGGGCAGCCACCGTACGTCCCGCCAGGTCTGCGGATCCCCGAGCATGATCCACGTCCGCCGGAACGGCCCCGTCCCCTTCGGAACCTCCTTGTACACGGCGGGTATCCGCACCCCACCCCACTCCCACGCGAGCCCCCGCCGCCACCCCGCGTACCGCCGCACCACGCCCAGCACGACCGGCGTCGTCAGAAAGCCGACCCCGATCGGCAGCAGCGCCAGCGACACCAGCGTGCAGACCAGGCAGACGACATTGGCCGGCAGCCCCGACACCGCGATCCCCAGCCCCCGCGCCGCCGCCACCGACGCGCTCCACACCCGACTCCCGAACCTCTTCATGTCCATGCACCCAGTCTCCCGACTGACCCGAGCTCGGTCACTGGGCCGAGGGCCCGAGGGTGGGGGTGGTGCCAGGTACACCTGCGGGGGCGGGCGGAGTGGAGGCCGTGTCGTCGTGGGGCGGGTGCGGTGACGCTGTGAGGCTGAGCGCGGGCGCCCGATACCGCCGGGCCGACGATCGTGTCGGCCTGGGCCCGGGGCCTGCCTGCCGCTGACCGCGACCGCGACTCGACGGGCCGTGCCAGGACGGGGCGTTGGGCCGGTGAGGCTGGTGGCGATGGGGCGGCTGGGCTCGGGTGTGTGCACGCGAGGGTGTGGTGACGGAGTTGCCCGGCCGGGATTCCGTCGTCCAATCGCGCGCGTGCAGGAGCGGAGGCGTTGACCTGGTGGCCGCGCCCGCACGGATCACACACCACAGCAGGACGACGGACCGGGCTCCGCCCCACCCCCGCCGCACCGACCTCTCCACCCCGCCGCTCCACCCCCCGGGACGCCCCCCACCGCCAGCAACACCTGGCCCTGCCGAGCCGACCGGGACCCCACAGCCGACGCCCCCGCTGGGCACCGTCCGCCCGGGACCCGGAAACGCAGCCCTTCAGCTACCCCCCGATCCCCCCTCGCCCTTCAACACCCGCTCCTCCACCTCAGGTTCCACCCCGATCGTGAGATCCGGACGCCGAGGCACCTCCCCGCCGAGGGACCGCAACCACGTCCACGTATCGGCGACCGTCTCCCGCACAGGCCGGCAGACCAACCCGGTGCTCAACGCGAGGGAGACATCGGCGGAGTGAAGGGCATCGTGCATGTCGGACCCCGGCGGAACCCAGACGGGAAGCTCGGTCCAGGGCTGGATCCCGGCCGCGAGGATCGTCTCGGGATCCGTCCAGCGAAGCTCGGCGGGGGAGCGACCCAAAGCCCCCGCATCCGCCGCTGCGTCTGCGCCTGCACCGACCCCTGCACCTGCACTCGCACCGGCCTCTGCGCCTGCACCGGCCCTTGCTCCCGTACTCGTCCCGGCCTCCGCACTCGCTGCTGTACCGGCTCTTGCTCCCGCACCCGCCTCTGCGCCTGCACCGGCCCTTGCTCCCGTACTCGTCCCGGCCCTCGTACCCGCCGCTGTACCGGCCCTTGCTCCCGTACCCGCATCTGCCGCTGCACCCACGCCTGCGTCGGCCTCTGCACCCGCACTCGTACCGGCCGCTGGGCCTGCGCCTGCATCGGCTCTTGCTCCCGTACTCGTCCCGGCCCCCGCACCTGCACCTGCCCCTACACCGGCCCCCGCACCCGCACCCGTACTCGTCCCGGCCCCCGCCCCCACCCCCGTCACAGCAACGCAAGCCTCCAAAAGCTCCCCCATACTCGCGTGCCCCCGAGGACAGACGAGGTTCACCGGCCCGCTCACCCCCCGCTCGATCGCCCCCAGCACCCACCCCGCCAGATCCCGCGCGTCGATGTACTGGAAGGTCAACTCCCGTGGCCCAGGAGCGAGTACGGCCCCACCCCGGGCGATCCGAGCCAACCACCACGGCAGCCGCCCCACATTCTCGTGCGGCCCGAGAATCAACCCGGCCCGCGCGAACACGGAACGCTCCGCCCCGAAGGACTCCAGCACGGCGAGTTCCCCACCCCGCTTGTCCCGCGCGTAATCCGTCCGCCCCGCGTCACTCCGAGCCCCCTCGACGACAGCCGCGCTCTCGTCGAACCCGGCGTCCGGCGCCCACGCGTACACGGACAGGCTGGACACATACACGTACCGCCCCACCCGCCCCCGCAACAGCCGAGCAGCCGCTTGCACAGCTTTCGGCTCCCGAGCCCATGTGTCGACGACGGCATCCCACTCTCCGCGCTCCAACGCGGACAACCCCCCTTCGACAGTCCGGTCCCCCACGAGCGCCCGCACCCCAGGCACGGCTTCACCGGACCCCCGGTTGAAAACAGTCACCTCCCACCCCCGACCCACAGCCGCCTCCACGACGGCCCGCCCCACGAACTGCGTCCCACCCAGCACAAGAAGTCTCATACCCCCGACCCTGCCCGCCCCCGACCCGGAACGGAACCCGACTCTGCCGACAGCAGATCGAACAGCCCACTGCCTGTGGCTGGGCAGGGTGACCACACGCCCCAGTCGCTTCCGTCCCTGCTCACCGACCCGGCAGCACTGTCGGTCGTCGGCGACCGGACCCTCGATACGAGATAAGTCCGGCCCTCATCGCCGCGGGGGCACGCACGACCGTCGTCATCGTCCCCCAAGGGACAACCGCGGGACCGGCGTCCAGGACTCCACCAAAGTGACGACTCGGCCGCCCCCAACCCCAAAGCCCGGCCGAGCCCCCTCACTTCACCTCACCCAACCGGCGGCGTGTACTTGTACCCCACCCTCCGAACCGTCTGGATCGCCTGCCGCCGAACCCCCAACTTCCGCCGCAGCCGGGCGACATGGACATCGACGGTCCGCCCGTCACCCACATGCCCGTACCCCCACACGGTGGTGACGAGCTGATCGCGGGTGTGCACCCGGTTGGGATGCGCGACGAGATGCGCGAGGAGTTCGAACTCCAGGTAGGTCAGATCGAGTTCGGCACCGTCGACGGAGGCGGTCCGCTGGACGGAGTCGATGCGGACGACGGAGTCGGCACCCGAGTCGGCACCAACTCCCGCCCCCGCCACCCCCACCGGCAGGAACGGCGGCTGCTGATCCGCCGGGACGAGGACCAGGTACCCGATCATGGGCGGCTGCCCGGGAAGGGACGGCAGCGTGTGCGCGGGCGCCGGCAGCCAAGTGGCCCCCGGCGGAAGGAAGTCCGCGATCTCCACGACCTCGTCGCGGTCGACGGCCCGCAGCCGATGCCGGGGCGAAGGGGCGGGAGCGGGCGCGGTGAAGGAGGTCAGGGAACGAGTGGTGGTGGTCGCCATGAGACGTCAGCTCTTTCGCGCGAGAAGTTCGTCAGGAGGACCGACGGCCCCGATTCGTGGTCGGGCCCCGCCGAGGGACGTACCTGTTCGCGCCGGCCGAAGACCGGGATGTACGGCTTTAGAGGGCCGGCGCGTTCACCGCGCGACAACACACCCGATCGAAGTCGTGATGCTGACGGGAGGGCCAGAACGGCTCAAGGTCATGGCGACCCGTCGCATCGCACTTCTGGAAGCTGGCCATGCTCACATTGAAGCAGACACCGGCCCGTCACAGGACCCTTCTCTCACAGAATGGACAAGCAGGCAACGCGAGAAGGGCGCCCCTGTCACAGGAGCGCCCCACTGGGAGAGAGACGGATCAGACCTGGCCGGCCTTCTCCAGCGCCGAGCAGCACGTGTCCACCAGCAGACGCGTCACCACGTACGGGTCGACGTTCGCGTTCGGACGGCGGTCCTCGATGTACCCCTTGCCGTCCTTCTCGACCTGCCACGGGATCCGCACGGACGCGCCGCGGTCGGAGACGCCGTACGAGTACTCGTTCCACGGAGCGGTCTCGTGCAGACCGGTCAGCCGGTCGTCGATGCCCGCGCCGTAGTTCTTGACGTGGTCCAGCGGCTTCGAGCCCTCGCCCAGCGACTCGCACGCGGTGATGATCGCGTCGTACCCCTCGCGCATCGCCTTCGTGGAGAAGTTGGTGTGCGCACCCGCGCCGTTCCAGTCGCCCTTCACCGGCTTCGGGTCCAGCGTCGCGGAGACCCCGAAGTCCTCGGCGGTGCGGTAGAGCAGCCACCGCGCGATCCACAGCTGGTCGGCGACGACGCTCGGGGAGAGCGGGCCGACCTGGAACTCCCACTGGCCCGGCATGACTTCGGCGTTGATGCCGGAGATCCCGAGACCGGCCTTGAGGCAGTTCTCCAGGTGCGCCTCGACGACGTCACGGCCGAAGATCTCGTCCGCGCCGACACCGCAGTAGTAGCCGCCCTGCGGAGCCGGGAAGCCGCCGCGGGGGAAGCCGAGGGGGTAGCCGTCCTTGAAGAACGTGTACTCCTGCTCGATCCCGAAGATCGGCTCCTGTGCGGCGAACCGCGTCTCGACCTCGACCAGCGCGGCACGCGTGTTGGACGCGTGCGGGGTCATGTCGATGTCCAGGACCTCGCACAGGACGAGGATGTCGTCGCCCCCGCGGATCGGGTCCGGACAGGTGAAGACCGGCTTGAGCACCCGGTCGGACGCGTGACCCTCGGCCTGGTTCGTGGACGACCCGTCGAAGCCCCAGATCGGCAGCGTGCCGAGCCCGCCGAACGCGTCCGTGACGATCTTCGTCTTGGAACGCAGCTTGGCCGTCGGCTCGGTGCCGTCGATCCAGATGTACTCAGCCTTGAAGGTCACGGGCCACATCCTTCGGGGTATGTCCTGGCGCACTTGCGGGTGCGGTGGCGCTACTGCACTGGGGCGCCGTGTCGAATACCGGCACCCTGTCAACAGGCGATTTCCCGACCATTGCCCGTATGTGAACCCCGTGTTACCTGGGGGTGTTGTGGCGCGATTCACGCGGTGAGGTGCGACGGGGTGTCCACGGCTGCGCACGGCCGTCCGTACGACGTCTCGTATGCGATGCGAGGGCCCTCAGAACCACCTCCGCCCCCGCTCCCGCCGGTACCTCCGCTCCCACCGAGCCTGCCGGTCCCGCCGCTCCCGGTACGCCTGGTAGGACGCCGGACGGCCCTCCCGCCCGCTCTCCACCGCCCCCGAAGGCCGCCTCACCAGCAGATACAGCGCGACCGCCGCGAGCCACCACACATGATTCCCGAACCCGAGCACCACCAGGACGACGATCCCCGCGAGCGCGACGATTCCCATGACGGCCTCCTCCCGACCCGTACCCGGGTTCCCCCTCCTCGGAGATGTATCAATGAACCCATGCCCACGCTGACTTCCTTCTCGTACGACGCCGACGGCGCCCTCCTGAGCGGCGTGCACGGCGGACCGTCGACCGCCACCACCACGGCCGTCCTCCTGCACGGCGCCGGACGCGGCAGCAAGGCCCGACTCCTGCCGCTGGCCGAGGAGTTCACGGCCCACGGCTGCCGGGCCCTGGCCTTCGACTTCTCCGGCCACGGCGAAAGCACCGGCGAACTCGGGGAGTTGACCCTGAGACGCCGCTTCGAGCAGGCGGTGGGCGTGATCGACGCGTACGTCCCCGACGACGGCCCCCTGATCCTCGTCGGCTTCAGCATGAGCGGCCAGACGGTCGCCGACCTCGTCGCCCACTACGGCGACAGGGTGACCGCGATCGGCCTCGGCGCCCCCGCCGTCTACGCCGCCGACGCGTGGGACGAGCCTTTCGCCGAAGGCGACTTCACGCGGATCATCCGCACCCCGGGTTCCTGGCGCACCTCACCCGCCCTGGACACCCTGCGCACCTACCCCGGCCGCGCCCTCCTCCTCGTACCGGAGACGGACGACGTGATCCCCCAGGAGGTCACGGAGGCCATCGAGGACGCCCTCACGGCGAACGCCCAGTACAGCAGGGTCGAACTGGACGGCGCGGACCACCAGTTGGGCATCTGGTACCGAGATCACCCGCAGGCACGGCGAGAATTGGTCGAGGCGCTCCTCACCGGTCATGGCTGGACGGCCACCTGGGAGTGGCTGGCCAAGCAGACGGACAAGTCCGTCATCAAGTCGACGGCGCTGAAAGGCGGCTGGACCTCCCGGATGCGCCGCGTCACGCTCGACGACTCCGACGTCGTCCTCCGCACCTTCGTGAAGCCCTTCTTCCGCCGCCACGCCCCCGGCCTCCTCACCCGCGAGGCGCGGATCCTCACCCTCCTCGCGGACCAACCCGCCATCCCCGCCGCCCGGTTGATCGGTGTCGACGCCGACGCCGACCACTGCGACCACCCCTCCCTCGCGATGTCCCTCCTCCCCGGGCGGGTCCGCTTCGAGGACGAGGGCGCCGACCGCCGACTGGACCTCCTGGCCCGACTCCTCGCCGACATCCACGCCGTGACCCCCGCCGAACGCCCCCGCGACTACCAGGCATGGACCTCCGCCGACCGAGTACGTGTCCCGGAGGGGGAGTTGTGGGAGCGCGCGGTGGACGTCATCCGCCGCGACCCCCCGCCGTACGAAGGCTGCTTCCTGCACCGGGACTTCCACCCCGGGAACGTCCTCTTCCTGGGCGAGGGGGAGGAGTTGAGGGTCAGCGGCGTCGTCGACTGGGTCGAGACGTCCTGGGGTCCGGCCGATCTGGACGTCGCCCACTGCTCGACCGCGCTGGCCCTGCTGCACGGCGCCGAGGCCGGACTCGGGTTCCGCGCACGCTACGAGGCCCACGGCGGACGGCGGTTGGCCGACGGCGCCGACCACCTCTACTGGCGCCTCCTCGACTGCCTCGCCTACGCGGCCGACGCGAGCCGGCTCGCCGCACCCTGGCGGGAGTCGGGCCGCACCGACCTGACGCCCGAACTGCTGGGGGAGCGGCTGGAGGCGTACGTACGCGGCCTGTTGGCGACGTACGCATGAGAAAGGGCCGGGCGCCAGGCGCCCGGCCCTGAGAACGGGACCGTTACCGCGAGTACCGCATCAGCGCCCGCACCATGTGGCACGTCGTGTCCGACGGCGGGTGGATGCCGATGCGCTCGGCCGTGGAGCGGATCCTCTCGTTGCGGGCCTGGTTCGGGACGAAGACGCCCGAGTCGAGGAGGGCGATGGCGAGGCGCATGGCCTTGAGGCGGCGGTTGTGCGAGATGTACCACTCACGCGGGCGCCCGGCGGGCAGCGGGTGCTTCTCGACGGGGGCGTACGGCAGGTCGAACAGGACAGTGGACACAGGCAGCCTCCTGTTGCGGTCAGGACACCGCCGGGAAGCGTCCGATCCCCCGGCGACACCCTCGAACACTGCTTCTATTCTACTGCCCACCACTGACAATCGCCCCTGATCAAAGGCCCTTTCAGGGGGCTCACGGGAGCGTTCGGCGCTACCGTTGGCGGCATGGAGATCTGGATCAACCCCGCCTGTTCCAAGTGCCGCAGCGCCCTCACGATCCTCGACGCGGAGGGCGCCGAGTACACCGTCCGCCGCTACCTGGAGGACGTCCCGAGCGAGGACGAGATCAGCGCCGTCCTCGGCCAGCTCGGCCTGGAGCCGTGGGACATCGTCCGCACCCAGGAGGCCGACGCGAAGGAGCTGGGCCTGAAGGAGTGGCCGCGCGACGAGGCGTCCCGCGCCCGCTGGATCGCCGCCCTCGCCGCGCACCCGAAGCTGATCCAGCGGCCCATCATCACCGCCGACGACGGGACGGCGGTGGTGGCGCGGACGGAGGACGCGGTGCGGGGGACACTGAAGGGCTGAACTGAGCGATCCGCGCGGGACATCCGTACCTGACGGCGAACACAACCGCATAGGTCCCGTCGCCCGCGGCCACGTGCGACGGGACCCGGGTTGCCGCTACACCCCCGGCGCACCCCACACCGGAAACCACCGGCTGAGGTCCTGCTCCATCTTCAGGTCGTTCACGAGCGCCGCCTTGACCTGCAACTCCAGTGCGTTGTCCCGGCGTTGGGAGTTGCCCAGCGGGGCGAACGGATAGAAGGTGCCCCGCTTGTACAGGTACACCAGGGACAGTCTTCGCCCGGTGCCGTCCGTGAACCCGGCGAGGGAACACAGGAGTTGCGGACCGAAGCCGTTGACCTCCATCGAACTGTTCACCGCGTGCAGGTCGTTGACGAGGGCGGACAGGTCGCCCTGGGAGCGGCGGGA
The DNA here is from genome assembly GCF_054880855.1 of Streptomyces sp. S6. NCBI lineage: Bacteria > Bacillati > Actinomycetota > Actinomycetes > Kitasatosporales > Streptomycetaceae > Streptomyces > Streptomyces sp. S6. Next base: position 12,790 of record NZ_JBTYMC010000073.1, read on the forward strand.
GACGAGCCAGGAGTAGCCGTACGTGTCGCGGGTCAGCTCGACCGGGGGGCCGGTGCGGTCGGTGTCGGCGTCCAGGAGGGCCTGCACCTCGCGGTGTGTCTGGTCGAACGCCGAGCCCTCGACCGTCGCGAAGCACACCGCGCCGACGCCGGTCGGGGTGAGACCTGCCGCCGCCTCCAGGGTGATCGCCGCCGAGGGCAGCGCGAAGAGCTGGTCCAGGTCGGGTGCGACCGGTTTCGTCCGGCCCAGCAGGATGTCCAGCAGCCCCATCAGTCAGTCTTTCCTACGGGCTCGCCCAACTCGGCGGAGATCCTGCCGAGTTGCTCCAGCCTCTGGTCCAGGGTCGGGTGGGTGGAGAAGTACCGGGCGAGGCCCGGCTCGGCGCCGAGCGCCGGGGTGAAGTAGAACGCGCTGAACGCCTGCGCCGTCCGCAGGTCCTTCGAGGGGATGCGGGCTATGTCGCCGTCCACCTTCGTCAGGGCCGCCGCCAGCGCCGAGGGGCGGCCGGTCAGCAGGGCGGCGGCGCGGTCCGCCGCCAGCTCCCGGTACCGGGACAGGGCGCGGATCAGCAGGAAGCTGAGCGCGTAGACGGCCATGGAGACGCCGAGGACCGCCGCGAACACCGCGATCGTGTTCTGGTCCTTGCGGTCCCGGCCGCCGAACATCTGCGAGTACAGCGCGAACCGGACGATGAGGCCCGCGATCACGCCCAGGAACGAGGCGATCGTGATCACCGCGACGTCCTTGTGCGCCACGTGCGACAGCTCGTGCGCCAGCACGCCCTCCAGCTCCGCCGGCTCCAGCCGGTCCAGCAGCCCCGTCGTCACGCACACCACCGCGTTGTCGGCGTTGCGGCCCGTCGCGAACGCGTTCGGCATGGCCAGGTCGGAGACGGCGACGACGGGCTTCGGCATGTCCGCGAGCGCGCACAGCCGGTCCACGACCGCGTGCAGCTCGGGGTACTCCTCGCGCTCCACGACCTTGCCGTGCATCGCGAACAGCGCTATCCGCGCCGAGAACCAGTACTGCGCGCCGAGCATCACGGCCACGACCAGCACGACGAGCACCCACGACTTCATCAGCACGATCAGGGCGGCGACGAACCCCACGTACAGCAACCCCAGCAGAAACATCGTGACCGTCATCCGCACGGTCAGCTGCCGGTCGCTCCGGAAACGGCTCCGCATCTGCATCACCCCGCAGTCAGGCACTCGCCCCTACCGCCCAGTGTGCGCGTGACCACCCCATGAACAGGCCCTGAACAGCCCCGCTCAAGGCAAAGGCTGCCGGCCCTACACCCCCTGGAACCCGCTGTACCCCAGTACGACGATCAACAGCGCGACGATCCCGAACACCAGCACCACGGACCGCCACGGCGACCCGGCCCCGAGCGGCACCCTGGGCATCCGGAACCTCCGCCCGCGCCCCACCGGCTCCCCCCGGAACGGCACCGCCTCCGGCGGCTCCTCCCGCCACTTCGCCGCCAGCATCCGCGCCCGAGCCGACGGCTCCTTGTGCGCGGCCCCGTCGGCCCACCGAAGATCGAACTCCCGCTCCTCTTCGTCCTTCTCAGCCATGCGTTCCACGATACGACTCCCCGATGTCCTCGAACCACAGTGCGGGTTCGGCCGCGATGAAGTCCCGCATCATCTCCGTGCACTCGGGGTCGTCCAGCAGCACGATCTCCACCCCGTGCCCGGCCAGCCACTCATGTCCGCCGTGGAACGTCTCCGCCTCCCCGATCACCACCCGCGAGATCCCGAACTGCCGCACCAGCCCACTGCAGTACCAACAGGGCGACAACGTCGTCACCATCGTCGTCCCCCGATACCCCTTCTGCCTCCCCGCCGCCCGAAACGCCGCCGTCTCCGCATGCAACGACGGATCCCCGTCCTGCACCCGCCGATTCCGCCCCCGCCCCAACAGCGTGCCGTCCGCCCCGTACAACGCGGCCCCGATGGGAATTCCCCCCTCCGCGAGCCCGGCACGCGCCTCTTGGACCGCGACGGGAAGCAGAGCACGTGCTGTGGTCAGATCCATGTCGGCCATTGTGGTCTTTGGCTCATTTGTGCTCAATGGGCAACGCTGGAGAGAGGGACGGCAGCAGCTGTGAGGCGGGTACGGCGAAGGCCGCCGACCGCGCCTCGGGGGCGGCGGTCGACGGCCTTCCTCGTGATCATCCCGAAGGGCGTCGATCACACGTCGTAGTACAGCTCGAACTCGTGCGGGTGCGGACGCAGCTGGAGCGGCGCGATCTCGTTCGTGCGCTTGAAGTCGATCCACGTCTCGATGAGGTCGGACGTGAAGACGTCGCCGGCGAGGAGGAACTCGTGGTCCGACTCAAGGGCGTCGAGGACGGCGCCCAGGGAGGTCGGGACCTGGGCGACGCCCGCGTGCTCCTCGGGGGCCAGCTCGTAGAGGTCCTTGTCGATCGGCTCGGCCGGCTCGATCTTGTTCTTGATGCCGTCGAGGCCCGCGAGGAGCAGGGCGGAGAAGGCGAGGTACGGGTTGCCGGAGGAGTCGGGCGCACGGAACTCGACGCGCTTGGCCTTCGGGTTGGACCCGGTGATCGGGATACGCATCGCGGCGGAGCGGTTGCGCTGCGAGTACACCAGGTTGATCGGCGCCTCGAAGCCCGGGACCAGACGGTGGTACGAGTTCACCGTCGGGTTGGTGAAGGCGAGCAGCGACGGGGCGTGCTTGAGGATGCCGCCGATGTAGTAACGGGCGGTGTCCGACAGGCCCGCGTAACCGGCCTCGTCGTAGAACAGCGGGTCGCCGTTCGCCCACAGCGATTGGTGGACGTGCATGCCCGAACCGTTGTCACCGAAGATCGGCTTCGGCATGAACGTCGCGGTCTTGCCGTTGCGCCACGCCACGTTCTTCACGATGTACTTGAAGAGCTGGAGGTCGTCGGCCGCGGCGAGCAGCGTGTTGAACTTGTAGTTGATCTCCGCCTGGCCGGCGGTGCCCACCTCGTGGTGCTGGCGCTCGACCTGGAGGCCGGACTTCTCCAGCTCCAGGGAGATCTCCGCACGCAGGTCGGCGAAGTGGTCCACCGGGGCGACCGGGAAGTACCCGCCCTTGTAGCGGACCTTGTACCCGCGGTTGTTCTCGACCGCACCGGTGTTCCAGGCGCCCGCCTCGGAGTCGATGTGGTAGAAGCTCTCGTTCGCGGCGGTGGAGAACCGCACCGAGTCGAAGACGTAGAACTCGGCCTCGGGACCGAAGTACGCGGTGTCCGCGATACCGGTCGACGCGAGGTACGCCTCCGCCTTCTTCGCGACGTTCCGCGGGTCACGGGAGTACTGCTCACCCGTGATCGGGTCGTGGATGAAGAAGTTGATGTTGAGCGTCTTGTCACGGCGGAACGGGTCGATCTTCGCCGTGTCCAGGTCCGCGCGCAGTGCCATGTCCGACTCGTGGATCGCCTGGAACCCACGGATCGACGAGCCGTCGAACGCCAGCTCCTCGTCCGGGTCGAACGCACCGACGGGCACGGTGAAGTGCTGCATCACGCCCGGCAGGTCGCAGAAGCGGACATCGACGAACTGAACCTTCTCGTCCGCGATCAGCTTCTTGATGTCGTCGGCGTTCTGGGACATCCAGCTCCTCCTACTCCCGGCTGTTTCCCGAGCCGGGGTGGTAGTTCGTTCGTGCGGCCAGTGCGGTGGCACACGCTCGTCCCGACCCTAGGGACGGGTGATTTCTCGGGCGTGACCCATTTGTTTCGCTGAAGTTAACCGGATCTCGCCCGCCCCACCCCACCTGTCGGCTTCGCCCGGCGTGCCCAGTACCGTGGACGGGTGGACAAAAGGCAAGCACTCGGATCATGGCTCTCGGGACCCCGCGCGGCCCTGGAGGAAGCCGGTGTCGACTTCGGCTACCGGGGCCGTGACCTCGGTCTTCCCGAGGAGGGCCCGAACTCGCTGGCCCGTCCGGGCCGCCGCCTCGGCGCCCTCGCCGTCGACTGGGGCCTCAGCGTCTTGATCGCATACGGCCTCATCACGGACGGCTACTCGCCCGCCACCGGCAACTGGGCCCTGCTGGTCTTCTTCGTACTCGGCGCCCTCACGGTGACGACACTCGGCTTCACCCCGGGCAAGCGTCTCTTCGGCATCCGCGTCCTCCACCTCCCCACCGGCACGGTCAACCCCCTGCGCGCCCTCCTGCGCACGGTCCTCCTGTGCCTCGCGATCCCGGCGCTGGTGTGGGACAAGGACGGGCGGGGGCTGCACGACCGGTTGGCTCATACCGTCGAGGTACGCGTCTAGGACAGACCGAAGGGGGCGCCCATGATCTTGGGCGCCCCCTTCGTCGTCCGGAATCAACGGCCCTTCGGCCCGCCCTTCGGGAGCTTCATGCCCTTCGGCATCGGCCCCTTCGGCAGCGGCATGTTCGACATCAGGTCGCCCATCGCCTTGAGCCGGTCGTTCGTCGCCGTCACCTGCGGGCCGGTCAGGACACGCGGGTACTTCAGGAGCGTCGTCCGCAGCTTCTTCAGCGCGATCTGGCCCTCGCCGACGCCGACGATCACGTCGTGCACGGGGACGTCCGCGACGATGCGGTTCATCTTCTTCTTCTCCGCCGCGAGGAGCGTCTTGACCCGGTTCGGGTTGCCCTCGGCGATCAGGACGATGCCGGCCTTGCCGACCGCGCGGTGGACGACGTCCTGGCTGCGGTTCATCGCGACGGCGGGGGTCGTCGTCCAGCCTCGGCCGATGTTGTCGAGGACGGCGGCGGCGGCGCCGGGCTGGCCCTCCATCTGGCCGAACGCGGCCCGCTCGGCGCGGCGGCCGAACACGATCGCCGTCCCGAGGAAGGCGAGCAGGAAGCCGAGGATCCCGAGGTAGACCGGGTGGTCGATCAGGAAGCCGATCGCGAGAAAGACACCGAAGATGAGGAGGAAGACGCCCGCGAGCACCAGGCCGATCGTCTTGTCGGCCTTACGGGTCATCTTGTACGTCAGGGCGATCTGCTTCAGTCGCCCGGGGTTCGCGGACGCTGCCGCGCTGTCACTTCTCGCCATACCGGAAGTCTACGTGGCCCCTGCGGGGCGGACTCCCCCGGGAAGGTCAGGGGGCCACGGAGCTGACCGCTTCGAGGACGCGCTCGGCCTCGACCCGGTCCTTGGCGCGGCGGCGGTCCTCCAGGACGGAGGTCCACGCGTTGCGGCGGGCGGTGCGCTGGCCGCTGCTCAGCAGCAGCGACTCGACGGCGCGCAGGGCGTCGGTGAACGTCGGGATGGCGGTGGCGCGGACGGGTGCGGCCTGCATGTGGAGGTCCCCCCTCGGAAAGGCTTTGGGTATGGGCCTACGTGATGTGACTTCAGCGTCACTGATTGGTGTTACCAGGGCGTGACCGACCGGTCAAACGCCCATGAAACCTTGGTGCGGCCCCGAAAACTTTCAACGCGGCCCCGGCATCCGCGTGAACTGCGGAAACAGCCGGGGCCGCGTCGTCTCGGCCATTACTGGCCGGTAGCTCCTTGTGCGTGAATTCACACGGCCCGATCAGGCGGCCCGATCAGGCGGCCCGGTCAGACGGCCTGGCTGGCCACGAAGTCGCCCCGCTTCTCGACGGCCATCTGGTACAGCCGCCCCGCACGGTACGACGACCGCACCAGCGGCCCCGACATCACCCCGGAGAAACCGATCTGCTCGGCCTCCTCCTTGAGCTCCACGAACTCGTGCGGCTTGACCCACCGCTCGACGGGGTGGTGGCGCACGGACGGCCGCAGGTACTGCGTGATCGTCACCAGCTCGCACCCGGCGTCGTGCATCTGCCGGAGCGCGTCCGTGATCTCCTCGCGCGTCTCACCCATCCCGAGGATCAGGTTCGACTTGGTGACCAGGCCGTAGTCGCGGGCGGCCGTGATCACCTTCAGGGAACGGTCGTACCGGAAACCCGGCCGGATGCGCTTGAAGATCCGCGGCACGGTCTCGACGTTGTGCGCGAAGACCTCCGGACGGGACGCGAAGACCTCGTCGAGCAGCTCCGGGACGGCGTTGAAGTCCGGCGCCAGCAGCTCGACCTTCGTCCGGCCCTCCGCGCGGGACGCCGTCTGCTCGTGGATCTGCCGCACGGTCTCCGCGTACAGCCACGCCCCGCCGTCCTCCAGGTCGTCACGCGCGACGCCGGTGATCGTGGCGTAGTTCAGGTCCATCGTGACGACGGACTCGCCGACCCGGCGAGGCTCGTCCCGGTCCAGCGCCTCCGGCTTGCCGGTGTCGATCTGGCAGAAGTCGCAGCGCCGGGTGCACTGGTCGCCACCGATGAGGAACGTCGCCTCCCGGTCCTCCCAGCACTCGTAGATGTTGGGGCAGCCGGCCTCCTGGCACACCGTGTGCAGCCCCTCGCTCTTCACGAGGCCCTGCATCTTCGTGTACTCGGGACCCATTTTCGCCCGGGTCTTGATCCACTCGGGCTTGCGCTCGATGGGGGTCTGGGCATTCCGGACCTCCAGGCGCAACATCTTGCGTCCGTCGGGTGCGACTGCGGACACGACCGGCTCCCTGTTCGTTTGCTTAAAAGGTCTTCGATTCTTCGGCGTACACCAGCGTACGCCCGTGATTACCGGGCCCTACGCTCAGGCCAACCCGGCCACCCGCAGGCGCATTCCCCCGTTCAGACCGCTGTGGGCTCGATCTCACGCGGCTTGAGTTCGGCGTGCGCCATGACGTCCCCGAGATGCCGCTCCACCACCGGCAACACCTCCTCGACCGTCACGTCCCGCCCCAACTCCTCGGCGAGCGACGCCACCCCCGCGTCCCGGATCCCGCACGGGATGATCCGGTCGTACCACTTGTTGTCGGGGTTCACGTTGAACGCGAAGCCGTGCATCGTGACCCCCTTCGCCACCCGGATCCCGATCGCGGCGATCTTCCGGTCCTCCCGCCGCTGCCCCGCGTTGGACGGCGCGTACTCGGGCCCGTTCATCCGGGGGTCGAACTCCTCGTCGGTGAGCCGGGGGTCGAAGTCGAGGGAGAGCCCGCCGATCGACGGCCGCTGCTCGACGGGGTCGCCCAGCACCCACACCCCGCTGCGCCCCTCGACCCGGCTGGTCTCCACCCCGAACTCGGCGCAGACCCGGATCAGCGCGTCCTCGATCCGCCGCACGTGCGCGACGACGTCCACGGGACGGGGGAGCTTCTGGATCGGGTACCCGACGATCTGGCCGGGCCCGTGCCAGGTGATCTTCCCGCCCCGGTCGACGTCGACGACCGGCGTCCCGTCGAGCGGCCGCTCGCTGTCGACCGTCCGCCGCCCGGCCGTGTACACGGGGGGATGTTCAAGGAGCAGCACGGTATCCGGTACCTCGTCGGCGAAGCGTGCCGCGTGGACCCGGCGTTGCTCGTCCCAGGCCGCCTGGTACTCGACGGTCCCCATACGGACGAACCGCAGTTCACTCACGGCAAACGCCTCCTCGACGTGGTAAGGCACGAAACGCCTCCACGCCACTGTACGACTGCCCCGCCGACGTCAGCCCGACGGTCAATCCTCACACGATCGGATGAATGGACCCGGGATAGTGCGACCGCATGCTCACGCTCCGCTACATTCGCGCCGTTCACGAGGCCAACTGGGCTGCTCACAGGCAATCCGGGCACTTCATCCGGGCACGTCAGATGCCCGGGAGGCAGGAGACCGCACCGCAGATGACGGACCGACCCGCGCCGCGCACCCCCAACCGCCAGCTCGCCGCGCTCATCGCAGAAGCGGGGTTCTCCAACGCAGGACTGGCCCGCCGGGTCGATCAGCTCGGGCTCGAACACGGCCTGGACCTCAGATACGACAAGACGTCCGTCACCCGCTGGCTGCGCGGCCAGCAGCCCAGGGGGACGACGCCGGCCCTGATCGCCGAGGTCTTCACCCGCCGCCTCGGCCGCCGCCTGACCGCCCAGGACCTCGGCCTCGACGCCTGCGCCCCCGTGTACGCGGGCCTGGAGTTCGCCGGCACCCCCGAGGAGGCCGTCGACATCGTCAGCGGCCTGTGGCGCAAGGACTCCGGCAGCCACGCCGAACTCCGCAAGATCGCCTTCACCCCGGCGGGCCTCGTCGTCCCCAGCCGCGACTGGCTCATCGGCCGCGCCGACGAACGCGTCGCCCGCGCCGAACCCAACCCCCGCATCCCCGCCCAGGCCCACCCGTCCGTCCCCCGCCAGCGCGCCCAGGGCGAACGCGGCCTCCGGGTCACCGGCGGCGACATCTCCGCCCTGCGCTCGGTGGGGGAGCTGTTCCGCGCCCTCGACAGCAGGTACGGCGGCGGCCACGCCCGCCAGGCCCTCGTGCGCTACCTGGAGCACGAGTGCGAGCCCATGCTCCGGGGCGTCTACGGCGAACAGACCGGCCGACGCCTCTTCGCGGCGGCGGCCGACCTCACGCGGCTCGCCGGCTGGACGTCGTACGACATCGCCGCGCACGGCCTGGCCCAGCGCTACTTCGTCCAGGCGCTGCGCCTCTCCCAGGCGGCCGGGGACCGCGCGTACGGGGCGTACGTCCTCGTCACGATGAGCCGCCAGGCGGTGTACCTGGGCCACGGCCGCGAGGCGGTCCAACTGGCCCGCGTCGCCCAGCAGGGGGTGGGCACGGCGGCGGCCCCGACGGTCCAGGCGCTGCTCCACGCGGTCGAGGCGCGAGGCCACGGCGTCCTGGGCGAAGTCCGCGCCTGCACCACCTCGTTGGTCCGCGCGGAACGCGCCCTGGAGGCGTCGAAGCACACCGGCGCGGAGGAAGTCCCGTACTGGGCACGGTTCTTCGACGACGCCCAGCTCGCCGACGAGTTCGCGCACTGCCACCGCGACCTCCACCAGTTCCGCGCGGCGGCCCAGCACGCCGAACGCTCCCTCCACCTGCGCCCCGCCACCCAGGCCCGCAGCCGCCTCTTCTGCCGCGTCGTCCTCGCCACCGCCCGCCTCTCCCTCGGCGAACTCGACCAGGCGTGCCGCCACGCGGCCGAAGCGGCGAGCCAGGCCTCGGAGATGCGGTCCGCCCGCGCGCTGGAGTACGTGCGGGAGTTCGAGCGGCGCCTTGAGCCCTACAAGGACGCGGCGGCCGTCCGGGGCTACCGGGAGAAGGTGGCGGCACTGGGCTGAGGCGGCACCGGCCCCTTGGGCTCGCCGGGAGCAAGGGGCCGGTACAGGCGGTCAGTTGAGCAGCTCGACCGCCTCCCGGTAGTCCTCGTACGCCTCCCGGTACCGGCGCACCACCACGAGGAACATCGCCCGGTCGGTCAGCGTCCGGGCGAGCCACTCCCCGTCGCCGGGCTCCCGCGCCAGCTCCACCGACCGGTCGAACAGGGGCCGGAGGGCCTGCTCCATCCGCAGCGTCCGGTTCTCGTGGAACAGCGCCGAACGGACCGTCAGACGGTGCTGGACGACGCGGAGTTGCCGCGGTCCGGCGTCCGGGTCGGCCGCCTCCCGCTCCAGTCCGTCCAGCCCGGCGAACCAGGCGCGGCGGACGTCGGGGGACCACAGGGCGACGTCCGCACCGAACGCGGGCGCCGGGAAGCCGCCGGGCTCCAGGGAGCGCGCCGACAGAGCGAGGAGCGTCTTCCAGAACGGCACCGCGTCGCTCCAGCCCCCGCGCTCACCGCCCACGGCCAACTCCTTGAGGAGACCGAGGGCTTCGGCACGCACGGCGCCCGCTGCGGTGGTCCCGGCCATCCGGGAGTGCTGCACGAGCGCCCACAGGACCGACGCCGACGACCCCTCGCGCGCGGCCAGCGCACGCCGCCGGCCGTCCACGAGCCGCCGGACCGTCTCGGACGCGGCGCCGTGCTGCCCCGCCGCCTCCAGGTTCCCGGCGTGCCGGACCAACGCCCAGACGGAGGCGCCCGGTTCACGCCCGCTGACCTCGGCCGCCGCCGCGTACCGGCCCTCCTCGGCGAGGACCACCCCGAGCCGCGCACTCCCCTCCGGCCCGGCCTCCGCCGCCTCCCGGCACGCTGCGAGCCCCTCTTCCCGCCGCCCCGCCGCGAACAGCTCCCTCTCGTACGCGCCGAGTGCCCGCACCAGCACCGCGGCCCGCTGAGGGTCCTCCGCCTCGACCTTCCTCGCCGCCTCGACCGCCTCCCCGCACAGCGCGAACACGATCTCCGGCCGTTCCTTGAACTCCGGTGCGTACGAATACGACACCAATGCCGTCGCCAGCTTCCCCAGATAAGCCCGCGGGCTCACCTGAACCAGCACCCGATATGCCTGAACTTCCTCCCGCAGACTCCGCCGCCCCGACCCGAGCAACATCATCCGAGCCCTCAACACCGCGTCCTGATCAACCGACTTGGAGTTCGCCATGCGGAAGATTCTGGGGGTGTGGAATGCCCGGAACAAGGTAAAACAACTGTGCCGTCCGTCCTACGAAATCGCCCGCTGACCTGTCATGATGGTGTCGGTTGATTTCTTGTCCGGCTTTCCACCGTCCGGCCCGGAGATCCCGGGCCGGACGGTCGAATTCCCTTTCCCCGGCGCTCTTTTCGCTCACGCCGCCTTCGGCACAGTCGCCGGCGGATCCGCCAACTGCGCAGCCCCGTCCGCCCCCAGCTCCGCGATCAGCGCCGTCGCCGCGCGGTGCGCCGAGTGCAGGGCGCCCTGGACGGTGCTGGTGTCGCGGTGGTCGCCGCAGACGTAGAGGCCGGCGAGGAGGCGGACGGGGCGGCGCAGGTCGTGGGGCGGACGCATCGCGGGGACCGCCTCGGCGGTGTGGTGGACGGCCAGCGTCTCCCAGCGGGACGTGGACGTGCCGTAGAGGCGGGCGAGGTGGGTGCGGACGGCGTCGTCCAGACCGGGCGGGGGAGTGCCGAGGACGGTGGACGAGATCAACACCCGCCCCGCGGGCGCCCTGTTGGGGTCCACCGCGCTCATCACCGCCGTGTGGGCCACCGGCCCCCCGCGCTCCGCGTCCAGCAGCAACGCCGCACCCGTGTCGGGGAGTTCGTCCGTCGTGTGGTGGACGACCGTCACGGGATGGAACTCCGGCACCCGCAGCCCCGGCAGCAACTCCACGGCCGTACGCGCGTCGGTCGCGACGAGGACGGCCCGGCACCGGAACTCCCCGTGCTCGGCGGTCGTCACGGAGGTGGTGGACACGGAGGTGACGCGAACTCCCGTACGGACGACGCCGGTCGGGAGAGTCGAGGCGAGGAGCTCGGGCAGGACGTCGGCCCCGCCCTCGGGTACGCACAGCCGCCCCCCGACGAACGCCCGCAACGCGAGATCCGCACACCGGCTGGACGTCGTCAGCCCGGGGTCGCACAGCAGCGCCGCCAGCAGCGGACGCAAGAACGCGTCGACGGTCCGCGCCGGCAGCCCCCGAGCCGTGAGCGCCTCCCCGGCGGTCGACTCGGTGCGCGCGAGGAGCCGCTCGACGGGGACGGAGGCGAGCCGCGAGAGCGCGCCGCGCAACCGTGCCTGGTCCATCGCGGAGCCGAGAGGGCCCCCGTACCACCCCTTGCCGGTCAGGGCGTCGTCCCCCGCCCGAGGGGCGCTCGCCAGGGCGCGTACAACGTCGAATGCGCCCCTCGCGCCCCCTACGACAGCCGCCCGGGAACCCCCCGGCACCGCACCCGGGACCTCTGCCGCACCGAACCCCCGCACGCCCCCCTGACCGGCCGCCCGAACCCGCCGAACCCCCCTGGCGGCACCCCGAGTCGCCCCCTTCGGTGCGGCCGGCGTCACGACCCGCACCCGCCGCCCCTCCCCGTGCAGCAACACCCCCGGCGCGAAGGACCGCAGCACCAGCCCCTCAAGCCCCGGCGCCATCGCCAGCTCCGGGTACGCCGTGGACAGCAACTGCCCGATCCGGTCCAGACGGAACCCGTCGACCTTCTCGGTCGCCATCCGCCCCCCGACCCCCGGGGCGGCCTCCAGTACGGTCACCGACAGTCCTGCGCTGGTCAGCCGCTGCGCCGCGGACAGCCCGGACACCCCGGCCCCCACGATGACGACGTCGACCTTGTACGCGGGCTCAAGCACGTGCCCCTCCTCGCGGATTGCGTCGAGTCGAAGACGTCATGCCCTCAACTCGGCGTAGGGATACCCGAGTTCCGCTTGAGGGTAGGTCCGCGCCCGCGAAGGGTCAGCTCGCGCACACACCGGGCACGGGCGCACGCAGGTCGCATGCCGGGCGGGAGTTCAGCGCAGGGCCGCCCGCACGGCGTCGTCGATCCCGGGGAACGCGAACCGGAACCCGGACTCCAGGAGCCGCCCCGGTAGGACGCGGGCGCTGCCGAGCACGTCCCCGGCCATCTCGCCGAGCACCGCCTTCAACACCGGCGCGGGCACGGCGAACACCTTCGGGCGGTGCAGCACGCGGGCCATGGCGTCGGTGATCCGACCGTTCGTCAGAGGCTCGGGCGCGGTGAGGTTGAACGGCCCGGAGAGATCGTCCCGTTCGAGGAGATGGCGGATCGCGGCGACCTCGTCGTGCAGCGCGATGTACGACCAGTACTGACGGCCGTCCCCGAGCCGCCCGCCAAGTCCCGCCCTGAACAAGGGGAACAGCTTCCCCCAGGCACCCCCGCCTTTCGCGACGACCAGCCCGGTCCGCGCGAACACGGTCCGCACACCGGCGAGTTGCGCCGCGGCGGCGGCCCCCTCCCACTCCACGCACAGTTCCGGCAGGAACCCGGACCCGGCCGGCGCGCTCTCGTCGACGGCCCGGTCCCCGGTCTCCCCGTAGATCCCGATCGCGCTCCCGTTGACGAAGACCCGAGGCGGCTCGGCCATCGAGGCGACGGCCTCGGCGAGCGCCCGCGTCCCGTTGACCCGCCCGTCCCAGATCGCCTTCTTGTACGCCGCCGACCACCGCCGGTCCCCGACCCCGGCCCCGGCGAGGTTCACGACGGCGTCCACGCCCTCAAGCGCCGCCGCGTCCACCCGCCCCGCCTCGGGCTCCCACGCCACCTCCAGCGGCCCGGCGGCGGCCCGCCGCACCAGCCGGGCCACCTCGTACCCGTCGGCCTCCAGGGACCGAACCAGCGCACTCCCGATCAGACCGGAGGCCCCGGCCACAGCGATTCGCCTCATGCCCCCATCCTGCCCCGCATCCCCATAAAGTTCCCGTTTGAACGTTCAATCGAGCATGTTCGGGGTGGCCTTGCGGGGACGTCCTCCTACAGTGCCCCCATGGCCGCCACCCTCCACATCCGCCCCGCCACCCCCGCCGACGACTCCCCCCTCGCGGAACTGGACCGCCTCACCTGGTCCCGCCTCCACGCGGTCATGTCCCGCCCTCTCCCCGGCGCCCCCTTCTTCGACGACCGCCACCGCCCCGCCGAATACCTCGTCGCCACCCTCGACGACACCGTCGTCGGCTACCTCCGCCTCGCCCCCGCCCTCTTCGAGGTCAGCGCCCACGTCCGCCAGATCCAGGGCCTCGCCGTCTCCGAAGCGGCCCGAGGAACCGGCGTCGGCCGGGCCCTGGTCCGCGCGGCGATCGACCGCGCCCGCACAGCCGGCGCCCGCCGCATCACCCTCCACGTCCTCGGCCACAACACCCCCGCCCGCAAGCTGTACGAGGGGGAGGGGTTCGCGGTGGAAGGGGTGCTGCCGGGGGAGTTCCTGCTGGACGACGAGTACGTGGACGACGTCCTGATGGGCCGCCCTCTCTGAGCGGCGGTCGTGCGGTGATCCCCCGTTGATGCTCCTATTGCCTGTCAAGCGGCTTGGAGCCAGTTGCGGTAGGTGTGGGCGAGGTCGTCGTCTCGGCGGATTCCGCGTTCGAGGGCGGAGATGGCGGTCGGCCAGAG
>NZ_JBTYMC010000074.1:0-26479 GCF_054880855.1 Streptomyces sp. S6
GCGGACGCGCCCGCCGCGCGGGCCGCGCTGCCGGAACTCCTCGGTGAGGAGAGCCAGTTGATCGTCCCCGGCGGGCAGCGCGCGATCCTCGCACCGCTGCGCGGCCGGCGCCGGGTGATCGGGGCGACGGTCTTCATCCGCCGCGCCGACCGCTTCCCCTTCGAGCCGGACGACCTCCTCGTCGCCGCCCAACTCGCCACGCACAGCGCGCTGGGCATCGACAAGGCCGTCCTGTACGGCCGCGAGGCGTACATCGCGGACGAGTTGCAGCGCACGATGCTGCCCGACCACCTCCCCCGCCCCACGGGCGTCCGCCTCGCCTCCCGCTACCTCCCGGCGGCGGAGACCGCGCGGGTCGGCGGCGACTGGTACGACGCGATCCCGCTGCCCGGCAGCCGCGTCGCCCTCGTCGTCGGCGACGTCATGGGCCGCTCCATGACGTCCGCCGCGATCATGGGCCAACTCCGTACGACGGCCCAGACGTTGGCCGGGCTCGACCTGCCGCCGCAGGAGGTCCTGCACCACCTCGACGAGCAGGCGCAGCGGCTCGGCCAGGACCGCATGGCGACCTGCCTCTACGCGGTGTACGACCCGGTGTCGCACCGCATCACGGTCGCCAACGCCGGTCATCCGCCGCCGGTGCTGCTGCATCTCGGCGGCCGGGCCGAGGTGCTGAAGGTGCCGCCGAACGCGCCGATCGGAGTCGGGGGAGTCGACTTCGAGGCCGTCGAACTGGACGCACCGGCCGGCGGCACGCTGCTGCTGTACACGGACGGGCTGGTCGAGTCCCGGCTGCGGGACGTCTGGACCGGGATAGAGGCGCTGCGCGAAAAGCTCGCCGCGACCGCGCAGTTGACCGGCCCGGACCACCCGCCGCCGCTGGAGGCGCTGTGCGACGAGGTGCTCGACATGCTCGGCCCGGGTGACCGGGACGACGACATCGCGCTCCTCGCCGCCCGGTTCGACGGGATCGCGCCGAGCGACGTCGCGTACTGGTTCCTGGAACCGGAGGACGCGGCGCCCGGCCGCGCCCGCCGGCTCGCCCGACGGGCCCTGGCCCGCTGGGGACTTGAGGAACTCAGCGACTCCGTCGAGCTGTTGGTGAGCGAGGTCGTCACCAACGCCGTCCGCTACGCCTCCCGTCCGGTGACCCTGCGGCTGCTGCGCACGGACGTCCTGCGCTGCGAAGTCGGGGACGACGTCCCGCAGTTGCCCCGGCTGCGGCAGGCGCGGGCCACCGACGAGGGCGGGCGGGGCCTGTACCTCGTCAACAAGCTGGCGCGGCGGTGGGGGGCCACCCGGCTCAGCACCGGCAAGGTGGTGTGGTTCGAGCTCAACAGGAGCTGAACCAGAGCCGGCTT
Source organism: Streptomyces sp. S6 (assembly GCF_054880855.1). NCBI lineage: Bacteria > Bacillati > Actinomycetota > Actinomycetes > Kitasatosporales > Streptomycetaceae > Streptomyces > Streptomyces sp. S6. Next base: position 1,362 of record NZ_JBTYMC010000074.1, read on the forward strand.
CAGGACACCTCAGGACAAGGACGAGGCGCCCGGTACCTTCCGAAGGTACCGGGCGCCTCGTCTCGTTCCGCTACTGCTCGTCCCGCCCTTGACCGCCTCCCGGGTTGAACGGGCCCCCTCCGTTCGTCCCCTCGGTCAGCCCGCCGCCCGTCGGGGACGGGGAGTTGGTCGGGGTCGGGGACGGGGAGTTGGACGGCGACGGGGAGCGGGTCGGCGACGGGGTCGGGGACGGGCTCGACGACTTGCTCGGACTCGGCGACGGGCTCGGCGAGTTGCTGGGCGACGGGCTCGCGGACGGGCTCGGCGTGGGGGTCGCCGTCGGCTGGACGGCCGCGCCCTGCGTGGTGTCCAGGTCGAACTTGGAGACCTTCGTGGAGACACCGAACGTGTAGTCGGCCCAGATCTGCGCCGGGTAACCACCGCCGTTGATGCGGCCCTTGCCGGGGATGAGGCCGGTCGCACCGGTCAGGGTGACCTGCGGGTGCGGCGACTTCGCGGACTCGCCGAAGAGACCGACGGACGTCACCAGGTCGGGCGTGTAGGCCGTGAACCAGGCCGACTTGTTGTCGTCCGAGGTACCCGTCTTGCCCGCGACCTTCTGGCCGTTGCGCTGGTCGTTGTCGCGCACGGACGTCTTGGCCGTACCGTCGTCGACCACGCCGGTGAGGACGGAGGTGACGGTGTCGGCGGCCTCGCGGGGGATGACCTCGTCGCCGATCGGGTCCGGCTTGATCGTCGTCGTGGACGACTCGGCCTCCTCGATGATCGCCGGGGTGACCTTCTTGCCGTGGTTGTCGAGGGTGGCGTAGACGCCGGCCATCTGGAGGGGGCTCGCGCCCATCGTGCCGAGGGTCTGGGCGGGGACGGCCTTGAGGTCGGAGGTGTCCATGCCGAGGGCCTTGGCGGTGTCCATCACCTTGTCCATGCCGACGTCCACACCGAGTTGGGCGAAGACGGAGTTGATGGACTTGTTCATCGCCGTCTGGACGGTGACCTGGCCGTAGTCCTGGTCGTCCTCGTTCTCCGGGGCGAAGCCGATCGCGCTGCCGACGACGGGGCGCTTGCTGGTGCCGTCGTACATGCTGTTCACGGTGATCGGGTCGCCGTCCTGCGTCTTGGCGTTCTGCGCGAGCGCGGCGGCGAGGATGACCGGCTTGAACGTGGAGGCGGGCTGGTAGTCGGTGCGGGTGGCGTTGTTGATGTAGTGCTTGAAGTAGTCGGTGCCGCCGTACATCGCGAGGACCTTGCCGGTCTTCGGGTCGACGGAGACGGCGCCGGCCTGGACGTCGCCGTCCACCGCGCGTTTCTTCGGGTCGAGCTTGCTGGTGAGCTGGTCCTTGACGGACTTCTCCAGCGCCACCTGCTTCTTCTTGTCGATGTTGAGGGTGATGGTCCAGCCGCCGCGGACGACGAGGGCGTCGGCCTCGGACCGGTTGGCGGCGCGGCCGGTGGCGACGAGCTGCCGGGACAGCTCCCTCTTCGCCGCGTCGACGAGGTAGCCGACCTGGCCCTTGTTGCCCGCCGCCGGTTTCGGGTCCAGCGGGATCGGGAACTTCATCGCCTGCCGTTTGGTCTTGTCCAGCCAGTCCTGGCCGACCATGTTGTCCAGGACGTAGTTCCAGCGGGCCTGGACGAGCTTCTTGCCGGTCGGCGTGGCGCTCGCCCAGTCGTACTGGCTGGGAGCCTGGAGCAGGGCTGCGAGGTAGGCGCCCTGCTCGACGGTGAGGCGGTCGGCGTCGACGCGGTAGTACGCCTGGGCGGCGGCCTGGATGCCGTAGGCGCCCCGGCCGTAGTAGCTGGTGTTGATGTACCCGGCCAGGATGTAGTCCTTGGACTTCTGGCGGTCCAGCTTCAGGGAGATGACGATCTCCTGGAGCTTGCGGGTGACCGTCTGTTCCTGGGTGAGGTAGTAGTTCTTGACGTACTGCTGGGTGATGGTCGAACCACCCTGCGCGCCACGCCCGGCGACGGTGTTGAGGATGCCTCGGGCGGTCCCCTTCAGGTCGATGCCGGAGTCCTGGAAGAACGTCTTGTTCTCGGCGGCGACGAAGGTGCGCTGGACGGGCTTGGGGATCTTGGAGAGGGCGACGTTCTCGCGGTTGAGGTCACCGTCACGGGCGAGGATCGTGCCGTCGCTGTAGCGGATGACGTTGCTCTGCTTCTGGGCGTCGAGGTTCCCCCCGTTGGGGATGTCGATCATCAGGTAAGCGGTGATGAAGGCGCCTATGCCCAGCAGGCAGACACCCAGGAACGTCCCCAGGATCTTCTTCCAGGTGAACATCCTGCGCAGGAGGCTGCGGCCCTCCTTCTTACCTTTTTTCTTACCGCGAGCTTGCGCCTGTGCCGCCTTGCGGGCCGCCGCCCGGCCGCCGGGTATCGGGCCCGGGTCGGCGCCGGGCTCCGCAGCGGCCTCGGGTACCGCCGGTGACGCGGATTCCTGCGCCGAGTGGTCCCTGGGCGCGGCGCGGCGGCCTCCGCGCTGTCGCGCACGTCTGTCGTCCGCTCGTCCCATGAGTCCGCTCGCTCCGCTTCCTTCTCGGCAGTCACTCCAGTGCCCGTGGGGCAGGTCAGCTCAGAAAGCTAACACCGCTCTCTATGACAAAGGTCCGTCGATACGGACTCTTACAGGCGTGAGGTTCAGCACCTGGGCACAACAGGCCCCGGGGGCACTTCCGTTCCTCCCCAATGTTTTCGACGCTTCCGAACGCCTCGGGGTTGCCGCGGAGCGAAAAAGTGATATCACTTAGCTAGACCAACGCTAGTGACTTCGGGGGGACCACCCATGAACGAAACGCACATGACGGACAATCCGGTCAACGAGTTTCCGGCACACAGCTCCGGCGGCGGCGCCTTCCTGCTGTTCGGACTCGTCGGGACTTTCGGGGGCATCGGTACGGCGGCCTCCGCGTCGGCCGTCACCTCCGTCGCCGTGAAGGCGGCTCTCATCGCGACCGGTTCCGTCGTCGGCGTCGTCGCCTTCTTCACCCTCTTCGGGCTGAACATGATCGCGCCGGGCGAGGCACGTGTCGTCCAGCTCTTCGGGCGGTACCGGGGGACGCTGCGCAGCGACGGGCTGCGGTGGGTGAACCCGCTCATGTCCCGCAAGAAGATCTCGACGCGCGTCCGCAACCATGAGACGCCCGTCCTGAAGGTGAACGACGCCTACGGCAACCCCATCGAGCTGGCCGCCGTCGTCGTGTGGCGCGTCGAGGACACCGCGCAGGCGACCTTCGAGGTCGACGACTACCTGGAGTTCGTCGGCACCCAGACCGAGGCCGCCGTCCGGCACATCGCCATCGAGTACCCGTACGACGCCCACGACGAGGGCGGTCTCTCGCTGCGCGGCAACGCCGAGGAAATCACCGAGAAGCTGGCCGCGGAGCTGCGCGAGCGCGTCCGCACCGCCGGTGTCGAGATCATCGAGTCACGCTTCACCCATCTCGCGTACGCTCCTGAGATCGCCTCCGCGATGCTCCAGCGGCAGCAGGCGGGTGCGGTCGTGGCAGCGCGCCGGGAGATCGTGGACGGCGCGGTGGGCATGGTCGAGGCGGCACTGGCCCGGATCACGGAACAGGACATCGTGGAACTGGACAACGAGCGTAAAGCGGCGATGGTCTCCAACCTGATGGTCGTCCTGTGCGGCGACCGCGCCCCCCAGCCGGTCCTCAACACCGGAACCCTCTACCAGTGACACCCCCCTCCGAACGCCGGCCGCAGCAGCGCAAGCAGGTCCTGCTGCGGCTCGACCCGTCCGTCCACGACGCCCTCGCCCGCTGGGCCTCCGACGAACTCCGGTCCGCCAACGCGCAGATCGAGTTCCTGCTGCGGAAGGCGTTGCAGGAGGCGGGGAGGTTGCCGGGCGGTGCGGGGCCGCTGCCGCGGAGGGGGAGGCCGCCGGGGCCGCCGTCGGCCTGAGGGAAAGCCCTGTTCCAAACCCGTGACAATCGCCCCCCACCTGCACTGACACCCCTCCCCCACCCCCACTACACACCCCGCGTATACACACGACGTATACACCGCATGTACAGTCCTCCCCATGTCCATCGGTCACACCCTCCTGGGACTCCTGGAGTCCGGGCCCCGCCACGGTTACGACCTCAAGCGGGCCTTTGACGAGAAGTTCGGTCATGACCGGCCGCTGCACTACGGCCAGGTCTACTCGACGATGTCGCGGCTGCTGAAGAACGGCCTCGTGGAGGTCGACGGCGTGGAGGCGGGTGACGGGCCGGAGCGGAAGCGGTACGCCATCACCGGCGCCGGCATCACGGACGTCGAGCGGTGGCTCGGGACGCCGGAGAAGCCGGAGCCGTACCTCCAGTCGACGCTGTACACGAAGGTCGTGCTGGCGCTGCTGACGAAGCGCGACGCCGCCGACATCCTCGACACGCAGCGCTCCGAGCACCTGCGCAGCATGCGCATCCTCACCGACCGCAAGCGCAAGGGCGACCTCGCGGACCAACTCATCTGCGACCACGCCCTGTTCCACCTGGAGGCCGATTTGCGCTGGCTCGAACTCACCGCCGCCCGCCTGGAGAAGCTCCGCGAGGTGGTGGCCCGATGACCACCGCCCCCGCAGGCTCCCTGCTGACCGCGCAGAACCTCCGCAAGGCGTACGGCCCGACCCTCGCCCTGGACGGCGCCGAGTTCTCCATCCACCCCGGCGAGGTCGTCGCGGTGATGGGCCCCTCCGGCTCCGGCAAGTCGACGCTCCTGCACTGCCTCGCAGGGATCGTCACCCCCGACGAGGGCTCGATCATGTACGACGGCCGTGAGATGGCCACCATGAACGACGCCGAGCGCAGCGCCCTGCGCCGCTCGGAGTTCGGATTCGTGTTCCAGTTCGGCCAGTTGGTCCCCGAACTGACCTGCGTCGAGAACGTCGCTCTCCCGCTGCGCCTCAACGGCACCTCCCGCAAGGCCGCCGAGAAGACGGCCCTCGGCTGGATGGAACGCCTCGAAGTGGACGACCTCGGCCGCAAGCGTCCCGGCGAGATCTCCGGCGGCCAGGGCCAACGCGTCGCCGTGGCCCGCTCGTTGGTCACCAGCCCGCGCATGGTCTTCGCCGACGAACCGACCGGCGCGCTCGACTCCCTCAACGGCGAGCGCGTGATGGAGCTGCTGACCGAGGCCGCCCGCACGACCGGCGCCGCCGTCGTCCTCGTCACCCACGAGGCACGCGTCGCCGCCTACTCCGACCGCGAGATCGTCGTCCGCGACGGGAAGTCGCGTGACATGGAGCGCGTCGTATGAGCGACAGTCGTACGGGCAGCACGAGATCGTGGGTCCGGGACCTCTCCATGGGGGTGCGGTTCGCGTTCGCCGGGGGGCGTGAAGGCTGGTCGCGGGCGCTGCTGACGGCCGTCGGCGTGGGGCTCGGGGTGGCACTGCTGCTGCTCACGGCGGCGGTGCCGAGCGCGCTGGACGCGCGGGACGCTCGCGAGGAGGCGCGCTCGGACTGGGTGGCCGACCACAGTATGCCGAAGTCCGACGACACGCTCCTGCTCGTCCGCGCCCAATCGACGTTCCGCGAGATGGACGTGCGGGGACGGCTGATCGAGCCGGAGGGACCGCGGGCTCCGCTGCCGCCCGGGGTGAAGGCGTACCCGAAGCCGGGCGGGATGGTCGTCTCGCCGAAGCTGAAGGAACTCCTCGCCTCCGACTCCGGGAAGCTGCTGCGCGAGCGGCTGCCGTACGAGATCGTCGGGACCATCGGGGACCAAGGGATCGTCAGCCCCCAGGAGTTGTCGTACTACGCGACCGTCGCCGACCTCGAATCGAAGGTCCGCGAAGGGTATACCGAGCGGCTGAACCGGTTCGGGACACCTCCGACGCGACTGTCCCAGGCCCCCGATCCGATCCTCGTGCTCCTCACGGTCATCGTGATCGTCGTCCTGCTGATGCCGGTCGGCGTGTTCATCTCGGCGGCCGTACGGATCGGCGGTGAGCGGCGTGACAAGCGGCTCGCGGCGCTGCGGCTGGTCGGCTCGGACGGGTTGATGACCCGGCGGATCGCGGCCGGCGAGGCGCTCGCGGGAGCGCTCCTCGGGCTCGTGTTCGGCGCCGCGTTCTTCCTGATCGGACGTCAGCTCGCGGGCCGGATAGAGCTGGCGGGTGTCAGCATGATGCCCGGCGACCTGGTCCCCTCGACGCTCCTCACGCTGCTGGTGATCATCGCGGTGCCCGCCTCGGCCGTCGCCGTCACGCTGTTCACGCTGCGCGGCGTCGTCATCGAACCGCTCGGCGTGGTGCGCACGGCTCGCCCCACCCGGCGCCGGCTGTGGTGGCGGCTGCTGCTGCCGGTCGCCGGTGTCGGGCTGCTGTACCCGATGATCGGGCAGGGACGCACCGGCGGCACCTTCAACGAGTACCTCGTCGTCGCCGGTGTCGTCCTGCTGCTCATCGGTATCACCGCGCTGCTGCCGTGGATCGTCGAGACGGCCGTCTCCCGGCTCGGTTCCGGCGGTGTGTCATGGCAACTGGCTGTGCGCCGACTTCAGTTGAGCAGTGGTACGGCGGCCCGGATGGTGAACGGGGTGGCCGTCGCGGTGGCCGGAGCGATCGCGCTCCAGATGCTGTTCGCCGGGATCGAGGGCGACTACACGAAGGACTCCGGGAAGGACACCCGGCGCGCGAACATGCAGGCCCAGGTGTCGTCGTTCGACCAGCTGACCAAGTACCAGACCGAGTACCGGCGGACCCCCGGGGTGGAGCGGGCCGTGGCGCTCGCGGACGCCACCGTCGGTGACCAGAGGTACTTCGACACCGATGGCGACAGCGGCCGTTTCCTCTCGGCCACGCTCGGCGACTGCGCGAGCCTGAAGGAGGTGGCCGCGCTGCCGTCCTGCCAGGACGGGGACGTCTTCCGGGTGCCTGGAGGCGGTGACGGCTTCGAGTCCGACACGACCGTCCGGCTGCCTGACGCGAGTGGCAGCAGCGAGGACATGGGTCTGCTGAAGGCCGGTTCGGTCATCACCTACGGACTGGACCCGGACAAGCGCGGCACGGCGACGTGGACCGTACCGGCCGACATCAAGACGGCTCGCTCGATCAAGGACCCCACGGGACAACGGCGCTACGGACTGCTGATGACGCCGAAGGCCATGCCGAAGGCCCTGGAGAAGACCGCGTACGGCAGCGTCCTCATCCGCGTCGACCGGTCCGTTCCCGACGCGGTCGACCTGGTCCGCAACACGGCGGCACGCCTCGACCTGGGGGAGGAGCCGACGATGTGGTCCTCGTTCGAGACGAACAAGGACTACGCGAAGATCCGTACCGGTCTGCTGGTCGGCGCGGCCTGCGTGCTCGCCCTGATCGGCGCGAGCCTGCTGGTCTCCCAGCTCGAACAGCTCCGTGAGCGGCGGAAGTTGCTCTCCTCGCTGGTCGCCTTCGGCACCCGGCGCCGGACGCTCGGGCTGTCCGTCCTGTGGCAGACGGCCGTCCCGATCGGCCTCGGTCTGGTCCTCTCGGCCGGTATCGGGATCGCCCTCGGCTCCATCCTGCTGAGCATGACCGACGCGGACATCCGGATCGACTGGGCCGGCGTCCTCACGATGACCGGGATCGCGGCGGGGGTCGTCCTCCTGGTGACCCTGCTGAGCCTGCCGCCCCTGCTGAAGCTGCTCAAGCCGGACGGGCTGCGCACGGAGTAGGACACCGGTCCCGGGCGCGACGGAGGTGTCCGGGGACCGGGTACGGGACGGTGTGGGGAACAGGGCCGTTCCGGGAAAGGGGGGGCGGGGGACGAGGGCGGTGGGTGGCGTGGCCGGGGGGCCGCGTCACACCACCGCCCTTTCCGCGCACGTCAGTCGACCACCCGCACCGGCAACTCCCGCAGCGCCACCCGCAGCGCCGCCGCCAACTCCCCGTACTCCGCCGCCCTCCCCGCCCCCCGCCGCGCCACGAGAGCGATACGGCGAGAGGGGGCCGGGGCGGCGAACCGGGCCGTCCGCAGGCGGGAGTTGCGGCCCGTCTCGACGGGGACGGCGGTGGCCGGCAGGAGCGTGCAGCCGAGGCCGCCCGCGACGAGTTGGACGAGGGTGGCGAGGCCGGCGGCGGTCGTGGTGACCGGGGTGTCGTCCCGGCCCGCCTCCCGGCAGACGTCGAGAGCCTGGTCGCGCAGACAGTGGCCCTCGTCGAGGAGCAGGAGGGCGGTCTCCCTCAACTCCTCGCGGGAGAGGTCCTGTCGGCCGGCGAGGGGGTGGTCCAGCGGGGTGACCAGGACGAAGTCCTCGTCGAACAGGGGGAGTTCGACGAGGCCGGGGACGCCGAGGGGGACGGCCGACAGGAGGAGGTCCAGGCGGCCCGCCGTGAGGCCGTCGAGGAGGCCGGCCGTCAGCTCCTCGTGGACCTGGAGGTCGAGGGTCGGGTAGCGGTCGTGGACGAGTCCGATGACCGTCGGCAGGAGGTAGGGCGCGGCCGTCGGGATCACGCCGAGCCGCAGCGCGCCGGTGAAGGGTGCGCGGACCGCGTCCGCCTCCTCCAGCAGCTCCCCGACCTCCGCGAGAACGGCCCTCGCGCGGACGGCGATCCGCTCGCCCGCCGGGGAGAGGAGCACCCTGCGGGTCGTCCGCTCCAGGAGCGTCACCTCCAGGGTCTCCTCCAGCGCGGCGACCGCTCCGGAGAGCGCGGGCTGGCTCATGCCGAGCGCCGCGGCGGCGTCCCGGAAGTGGAGGTGCTCGGCGACCGCCGCGAACGCCCTCAGCTGGGCCAGACTGGGCTGGCGCCTCTTGGCCCCGACGCTACTCACGGTCACCGATATCCCCCTCCGATCAGGATGTCCGATTGTAACTATTTCCGTAATCAATGCACCTTGTGCAAGCATCTGCCTCGACCAACCCTGATGCCTCGGCCCTATACGAGGAGCGCTCGTGCTCACTGTCGGTGACAAGTTCCCCGAGTTCGAACTGACCGCCTGCGTCTCGCTGGAGAAGGGGAGGGAGTTCGAGACGATCCACCACAAGACGTACGAGGGAAAGTGGCTCGTCGTCTTCGCGTGGCCCAAGGACTTCACCTTCGTCTGCCCCACCGAGATCGCCGCGTTCGGGAAGCTGAACGACGAGTTCGCCGACCGTGACGCGCAGGTCCTCGGCTTCTCCGGGGACTCCGAGTTCGTCCACCACGCCTGGCGCAAGGACCACGCCGACCTGCGTGACCTGCCCTTCCCGATGCTGGCGGACTCGCGGCACGAGCTGATGCGGGACCTCGGCATCGAGGGGACGGACGGGTTCGCGCAGCGTGCCGTGTTCGTCGTCGACCCGAACCGGGAGATCCAGTTCACGATGGTCACGGCGGGGTCGGTCGGGCGCAACCCCAAGGAGGTGCTGCGGGTGCTGGACGCCCTCCAGACCGACGAGTTGTGCCCCTGCAACTGGACCAAGGGCGACGCGACCCTCGACGCGGCCCGGCTGCTGGCGGGTGAGTGACCGTGTCCCTCGACGCCCTCAAGTCCGCGATACCGGACTACGCCAAGGACCTCCGGCTGAACCTGAGTTCGGTCATCACCAACTCCGAACTCCCCACGCAGCGGCTGTGGGGGACGGTCCTGTCGACGGCCATCGCCTCCCGCTCCCCCATCGTCCTGCGTGAACTGGCGCCGGACGCGCGGGAGATGCTCTCCCCGGAGGCGTACCGCGCGGCCAAGACGGCCGCCTCGGTCATGGCGATGAACAACGTCTTCTACCGCACCCGCCACCTGCTGACCGACCCGGAGTACCACCACCTCCGCGCGGGCCTGCGCATGAACATCCTCGGCAACCCCGGCGTCGACCGCACCGACTTCGAGTTCTGGGCCTTCGCCGTCTCCGCCGTCAACGCCTGCGGCCTCTGCCTCGACTCCCACGAACAGACCCTCCGCAAGGCGGGAGTCGACCGCGAGACGATCCAGGAAGCCTTCAAAATCGCCTCGGTGATCCAGGCGGTGGGGGTGACGCTGGAGGCGGAGGCGGTCCTGGAGGACTGACCCCGCCGACCGACGGCCCCGCTCACCCCGGTCGAGCGGGGCCGTTCGCATCGGCCGGCCGCACGAGGCGGTGCCGTAGGCCGCCGACCCGTACCGAGTGATCGCCGCTGATCAACGCGAGGCGGTCAGGGCGGCCAGGTAGTCGTCCAGGAGTTCGGCCTGCCGCCGAGGTGGGAACGCCTCCGGGTCGAGCAGTGCCTGGACCACCAGGCCGAGCACGAAGGCCTGCGCTCCGGCCGCGATCCGGGCGGGGTCGCCAGGGGGGAGTTCGCCGAGGTCCTGGGCCGCCGCCACCCGCTCGGTCAGCCGGTCCCGGCTCTTCGCGTACTTGCGGGCGTAGTCGGCGCTCAAGGCGGGGTCGGAGAGGGCGGTGTCCCAGGAGGAGACCCAGATGCGGTTGCTGTCGGTGGCCTCGGGGGTCAGCGGCAGGATGTCCAGCAACGCGTCCCTGAGGGCGGCCAGACCTTCCCCCGTGGAGCGGCGGGGGCGGGAGAGGGTGCGCTGTTCGAGCAGGTCGAGGGCGTACTCCACCAGGGCCTGCTTGGTGGGGAAGTAGTGCGTCAACAGGCCGGTGGTCGCGCCGAGTTCGGCGGCGACGGCGCGCAGGGTCAGGCCGGCGAAGCCGCGGGTGGCCATGACCTGCCAGACCGCCGCGGAGACGTCGCGTCGACGGGCTTCGTGATCTCCCTTGGTGCGTGCCATGCTGCCACGGTACATTGACACAACACTTGTTATGTAAATGGGGGTTACATGTTCTCGCTACCGCTGCGCGACGGTGTTCATCTGCGTGAGCTGGAGGTCTGGCACGCCGAGGAGTTCGCCGGCCACCTGGACCGGGCCCGCGAGCACATCCGCCCCTGGGTCGGGCCCTCGTTCGTCACCGCCGACGTGGACGGCGCGCGGGCCACGCTGAAGCGGTACGCCGCAGGACAGGCCGCCGACGGCGTCCGCCTGTACGGCATCTGGCAGGACGAACTGCTCGTCGGCGGCGTGATGTTCACCGCCTTCGACGCCGCTTTCGGCTCGTGCGAGATCGGCTGCTGGCTGGAGCCGTCCGCCGAGGGCCACGGCCTGATCACGCAGGCGTGCGGCGCGTTGCTGGACTGGGCGTTCACGTCCCGGGGACTGCACCGGGCCGAATGGCACTGCCGGGCCGACAACGACCGCAGCTCGGCGGTGGCCCAGCGACTGGGCATGACGCTGGAGGGGGTGCGGCGCGAGGCATGGCCGTACGAGGGCGTGCGCCACGACAAGCAGCTCTGGGCGGTCCTCGCTCCCGAATGGCAGGCCCTGGACCGGTGACCGGGGACGGCCTCGTCCGGCAGACGATTCACCGACCCCGCGCATCAGGAGTCATCGTGCACGAGAGAGTACGACGAGTGCGTGCCGCCCTGCGAGAGCACGGCATCGCCGACGACGTCGTCGAACTTCCGGCCCCGGCACCCACCGCCGCCGCGACAGCCGCCCAACTCGGCTGCGCGGTGGGGGCGATCGCCAACAGCCTGGTCTTCTCCGTCGACGGCGAGCCCCTGCTCGTCCTGACCAGCGGAGCCCACCGGGTGGACACCCGCCTGGTGGCCGGCCTCCTCGGCGTGGGCCGGGGCAGGATCCGCCGCGCCGATCCCGCGTTCGTCCTCGCGGTGACCGGCCAGGAAGTCGGCGGCGTGGCGCCCGCGGGCCATCCCCGGCCGGTGCGCACGCTCGTCGATGTCGCCCTGGACGACCACCCGCACATCTGGGCCGGCGCCGGCCTGCCGCACACCGTCTTCCGTACGACGTTCACGGAACTGGTGAAGCTGACCGGCGGCGAGGCCGCCGTGGTCTCCGCCGACTGAACCCGACGGCCCTACCAGAACGGAAACCGATGTGAACGGTGGCCTGTACGTACTGACCGTGGCGATATGGGGCTCCACCTGGCTGGCGATCAAGGGACAGCTCGGCGAGGTCCACCCGACGGCCTCGATCGCCTACCGGTTCGCGCTGGCCGCCGCGGTGATGCTGGCCTGGGCGGCCTTCCGCCGGCTGCCCCTGCGCTACCCGCCGCGCGTCCACGCGCAGTTCGCCCTCGCGGGCGCGCTGATGTTCTCCACCAATTTCGTGTGCTTCTACTTCGCCGAACACGACCTCGCCACGGGACTCGTCTCCCTGATCTTCGCCATGTCGCTGCCGCTGAACACCCTGTTCGCGCGCCTGTTCTTCCACCGCACCGTCGCAGGACGCGTGCTGGCCGGCGGTGCGGTGGGCCTGCTGGGCATCGGCACCGTGTTCTGGCCCGAGTTCACCGACCTCGACCTCGCCTCCGGGACGGGCCGGGGCATCGTCCTCTCGGTCCTGGGAACCGTGGTGTTCTGCCTGGGCAACGTTGTCTCCGGCAAGACCCAGGCCGCGGGCATTCCGGTGATCCAGAGCACGGGGTACTCCATGGCGTACGGAGCGCTGCTGATGGCGCCTCTGGCCCTGACCCTGGGCGACGGACCCGCCTTCGAACTCACCCCGCAGTACACGGGTTCGCTGCTCTACCTCGCGGTCATCGGTTCCGTGATCGGCTTCGGCGCCTACCTCACCCTGCTCGGCCGCATCGGCGGCGAACGGGCGGCCTACGCCACCGTGCTCTTCCCCGTCGTCGCCCTGCTCCTGTCCACCGTCTTCGAAGACTTCCACTGGACCGCACGTGACCTGGTCGGCGTCCTGCTGATCCTGGCAGGCAACGCACTGGCCCTGACCGATCCGGCCCGGCTCCGGACCCTGATCCGTGGCCGCCGCAGCGCCCTGACCACTCGCGACTAGCTACCGCTCGTCCCCGTCCTGATCCTCCTCAAGGACCAACTCCTCCTGCTCACTCGCATACGCCCGCAGATACCCCACAACCGTGTTGGTCACCGCCACCAACGGCACCGCCACCACGGCCCCCCCGATCCCCGCGACCATCCCCCCGGCGGCGACGGACAGCACGACCGCCAGCGGATGCACCCGCACCGCGCGGCCGAGGATGAAGGGCTGGAGGATGTGGCCCTCGATCTGCTGGACGGCGAGGACGACGGCGAGGGTCATGACGGCGGTGAAGGGGCCCTGGGTGACGAGGGCGACGAGGACCGCGAGGGCGCCGGAGGCGACGGCTCCGACGAGGGGGATGAAGGAGAAGAGGAAGATGAAGACGGCGAGGGGGACGGCCATGGGGACGTCGAGGAAGTAGATGCCGAGGCCGATGAAGATGGCGTCGATCAACGCGACGACCACCGTGCCTCGGACGTAGGCCGTGAGGGTCGCCCAGGCGCGGGGGCCGGCGCCTGCCACACCCTCGCGGGCCGCGGCGGGGACGAGCTTGAGGGCCCACTCCCAGATGCGGCGGCCGTCGTAGAGAAGGAAGAGGGTGGAGAAGGCGGCGAGGAGGATGCCCGTCAGCAGCTCCACGACGACCGTCACGCCTTCGAGACCGGCCGAGGTGATTTCGTCCGCGTTCGCGCCGACCGCCTCGCGGAGGTTCTTGGCGATCGCGTTGATCTGTTTGTCGGTGACGTGGAAGGGGCTGTCGAGGAGCCAGCGGCGGAAGTCGTCGATGCCGGACTGGATCTGCCCGGAGAGGTTGTCGATGTTCTCCATGACCTGCCAGGTGACGAACCACCCGAGCAGCCCGATCACCACGAACCCGAGGAACGCCGTGAGAGCGGTCGCGAGACCACGCGGCACCCCCCGCCGCTTCAGCACGGCGACGGTGGGCTCCAGCAGGGCCGTCAGCAGCAGCCCGATGACGAAGGCGAAGACGACGAGCTGGACCGCGCCGATGACCCGCATGAGGATCCACACGGTCCCCGCGAGCACCAGCAGCCGCCAGCTCGCCTCAGCGGCGACCCGGACACCCCAGGGGACGGCCAGGGCGGGGTCGGTACGGGGCGCGGCGGGGCGGGAGGCGCGGCGGGCGGGGGCCGGTGCGGTGGACGACGCCGGGTCCGAGGCCGTCATCGATGTCGTCGGTCTGGGCCTCGGCTTCGGCTCGTCCAGCACCCCGCCGTCGCGCTCGACCTCGGCACGCCGTTCGTCGAGCCGCTCCCCCATCTCGGTCAGGCCCGCGCCGAGCCTGCCGAGCCACCCTGGTACCCGCGACATGATCCGACCTCTTACCCCGTGTCCTCGCACCACTCCTCCCCGGGAGTCGTCCGCACCGACCGTACAGGGCGACAGCCCCTCCCTTAAGACGGGGAGGGGCTGTCGGAGGTTGAGAGACCGGTAGGGCTAGTACCAGTTGTTCGCCTGCCAGAACGACCAGGCGTCACACGGGCTGCCGTAACGTTCGTTCATGTAGTTCAGGCCCCACTTGATCTGCGTGGCCGGGTTGGTCTGCCAGTCGGAGCCGACCGAGGACATCTTCGAGCCAGGGAGCGCCTGGAAGAGGCCGTAGGCGCCGGACGAGGCGTTGACGGCGCGGTAGTTCCAGCTCGACTCGTGGTCGACGATGTTCGAGAAGCACTGCCACTGGCCGCCGGCGACCATCTGGCGGGCCATCGACTGGATCTCGGAGATGGAGTACGAGCTCTGGACGGGGAAGTCGCCCTTGGCCGCCTTCGCCTTGGCCTCGGCCTCCGCCTTGGCCTTCACCGCCTCTTGGGCGGCCTCCTTCTTGGCGATGGCGACCTCGGCCGCGGCCTTGCGCGCGGCCTCCTCGGCGCCCTTCTTCGCGCTCTCGTCCGCGGCCATCGCCTGGTAGGCGGCCTGCTGCGTCAGAGAGGCGGTCTGGACCTCCGCCTGCTGCCCCACGGGGATGTCCGCGAGGAGGGTGGCGTCGTCCGCCTTCGTCTGGATGTCGTTGGGCTGCGCGACACTGCCCGACGCAACGCCGACAACGCTTCCGACGGCGGTGACCGCGGTGGCAGAGGCCACTGCGAATCCCCGGACCGAGACCCGGCTCACACGGTTTCCTTCCAGCGACGCCCGCTTCGGTGACCCTGGCGGACGCGATCGTGCCCCTGGCGCTGGCCTCCGACTTCACGGTCACTGGAGACACTGGCCCACCGGCGACTCCCGGGAGGGGGGCGCCTTCTGGTGCTCGGGCGGCGTACGACGTCGTCTGTGAAGTTGTGGTGTGGCTGTGTCGTACGCGGGGCCTGACAGAATCGAGACTCTGCCGTAACCAGCCGCCGATGACAATTCCGAGCCAGGTGTGAAAGCTCACATCGCGTGTGAGGCAAGGGATTTCGGCGAACCGCTCGCACACAGCGGCGCCGTCCCGCTAGGCTCTCGCCCTTTGCGGAACGGCGCCGGCCGCCTGCCGATTACGGGTCAGATGCTGCCGTCCTCCAGCATTTCGGTCACGAGCGCGGCGATCTGGGAGCGCTCGGAGCGGGTCAGCGTGACGTGCGCGAAGAGCGGGTGCCCCTTCAGCTTCTCGACGACGGCCACGACACCGTCGTACCTCCCCACCCGCAGGTTGTCGCGCTGGGCGACGTCATGGGTGAGGACGACACGGGAGTTGGCGCCGATCCGGGAGAGGACCGTCAGGAGAACGTTTCGCTCCAGGGACTGGGCCTCGTCGACGATGACGAACGCGTCGTGCAGGGAGCGCCCCCGGATGTGCGTGAGGGGGAGGACTTCGAGCATCCCGCGTGCCGTCACCTCCTCGATGACCTCGCGGCTCGTGACGGCCGACAGCGTGTCGAAGACCGCCTGCGCCCACGGACTCATCTTCTCGGCCTCGGAGCCGGGGAGATAGCCGAGTTCCTGCCCGCCGACCGCGTACAGCGGGCGGAAGACCATCACCTTCTTGTGCTGGCGGCGCTCCAGGACCGCCTCAAGTCCCGCGCACAGCGCGAGCGCCGACTTGCCGGTGCCGGCCCGGCCGCCCATCGAGACGATGCCGACGTCCGGGTCGAGCAGCAGGTCGAGCGCGATGCGCTGCTCGGCGCTGCGGCCCTTGATGCCGAACGCCTCCCGATCGCCGCGCACGAGGCGGATGTTGCCCTCGGGGGTGACCCGGCCGAGGGCCTTGCCGCGCTCCGACTGGATGGTGAGGCCGGTGTGCACGGGGAGGTTCGCGGCCTCCGGCACGTACACGTGTCCCTCCTCGAAGAGGACGTCCACCTGGTCGCCCGGCAGCGCCAGTTCGGACATGCCGGTCCAGCCGGAGGAGTCCGTGATGGCGAGTTCGGCGCGGTACTCCTCGGCGAGGAGACCGACCGAGGACGCCTTGATGCGCAGCGGCAGGTCCTTCGAGACGACGGTGACGTCGTACCCCTCGGCCTGGAGGTTGCGGGCGACCGCGAGGATCCGGGTGTCGTTGTCCCCCAGCCGGTAGCCGCTGGGCAGGATGCTGGGGTCCGAGTGGTTGAGCTCGACACGGATCGAGCCGCCCAGTTCCCCGATCGGGATGGGCGCGTCCAGGCGGCCGTACTTCACCCGGAAGTCGTCCAGCAGGCGCAGCGCCTGACGGGCGAAGTAGCCGAGTTCGGGATGGTGCCGCTTGGCCTCCAGTTCGGTGACGACGACGATCGGGAGCACGACTTCGTGCTCCTCGAAACGTGTCATCGCGGACGGGTCGGCCAGCAGGACGCTGGTGTCGAGAACATAGGTGCGCCGGTCGGACTTGTGGCGCTTTGTGCTGGTCACCACGGAAGGACGTACCCCCTCGGATGAGGTCGGGGAGCGACGGAGTGGAGCTGGACCGGTCCGAGACCCGTTTGCACGGGCCGGGGACCGGCCCTCCACTGCTTCGTCCGTGCCGTGACCGCACGGTCGGGCTGGTGCAAAGGGCCTCCCGGGCGGACGGCCCCGTGCCGTCCGCTGAGATCCGACACCCGTGGGTCGGGTGTCGACCTGCTTGCCTTATGCCCTCTAATTTGCGCCGTCATGCCACGGCAAAGCGCGGCGTCCTGGTGAACAGCTTGTTACGTGTGAGGTGAGAGGCTGTGCGGCCGTGGCGGTCAGCCGCCGAAGCGGCGGTGGCGGGCCTCGTAGTCGCGCAGGGCGCGCAGGAAGTCGACCTTGCGGAAGGCGGGCCAGAACACGTCGCAGAAGTAGTACTCGGAGTGCGCGGTCTGCCACAGCATGAAACCGGACAGCCGCTGTTCGCCGCTCGTGCGGATCACGAGGTCGGGGTCCGGCTGGTCGCTGGTGTAGAGGTGGCGGCCGATCATGTCGATGTCCACGGACTCCGCGAGGTCGTCCATCGACACGCCTCTGTCCTGGGCGTCCTGGAGCATCGAGCGGACGGCGTCGGCGATCTCCTGCCGGCCGCCGTAGCCGATGGCGACGTTCACCAGTATCCCGTCGACGTCCGCCGTGGCCTGCTCCGCCTCTTTCAGCGTGAGCTGCATCTGGTCCGGCAGCAGGTCCTTCGTGCCGACGTGGTGGACGCGCCAGCGGCCGTCCGAGGCGAGCGTGCGGACGACGTCCTCGATGATGCCGAGCAGGGGGACGAGTTCGTCCTTCGGGCGGTCGAAATTGTCCGTCGACAGCAGCCAGAACGTGACGACCTTCACATCCGTCTCGGCGCACCAGCCGAGGAACTCGGACATGTTGTCGGCGCCGGCGCGGTGGCCGTGGACGGTCGACGAGCCCGCCGCCTTCGCCCAGCGGCGGTTGCCGTCCATGATGACGCCGATGTGCTTCGGCACCTGGGTGTGGTCGAGGTGGCCTTCCACCCGTCGTGCGTAGAGCCTGACCAGCAGGCCGCGCAGTTTGTCGCGCAGGATCACGATGTTCAGCCCCTCCGAAACGGCGGTCCCCGCAGGCGGGGAAGCTTACCCCTAGGGGGAGTTGGGGTGACCCATACGGGGTAGGGATGTCAGATTGCCCGGACGCCGGGGTGGGGCGGGGGCCGCGGGGGGGGGTGGGGCATGGGGTGGGGCATGGGGTGCGGCTGAGGTGGGGCTTGGGTCGGGCCGGGCCGGGCAATAAAACGGGCCGGTCCGTGGGGGGGATACGGACCGGCCCGAGGGGGGGAGTTCCACCATAACCCTTCGTGAGGGATGCTGCGCGCATCAGCGCGAAATAATTACTCTCCGAAGTTGTCCGGCGACGCCGATCAGGGGGTCGAGGCCCTGTTCGTGGGGGTTTCGTGGCCGGAAACGAGAGGTCTCACGGGGTCCCTCGCACGGGGGAACGTGACGTGAGGCGTTCATTTGACGAGGGCGGCACCGCACGGTCCCCTCCACTGCGCGGTGCCACCCCCGCAGCTTTGCTGGCGCGAATTGCCGTCGCTGAATTTACGTGACGCCGGGGGCTCCGGGTACTCGTTCGCGATAACGATGTGGAAACCCTGTGGAGATCACAGACTCCGCCGACGGTTCCCGGCCATTTATCCCCGGACGGCGCCGAGATGCCTGCGCGCCTCGATCAGGTGCCGCGCGCTGTACGCGACGAAGGGACCCTCGGCGGTGATACGCCGGTGCAGGGCCCTCAGCTCCGTCTCGTACCGGGCGGACGTGAAGCCGGGGACCATCCACACGACCTTCCGCAGGAAGTGAACGACAGCGCCGATGTCGTGGAACTCCATCCGCAGGCGCTCCACCCTGAGGTCGACGACCTCCAGCCCTGCGGCCTTCGCCGCCGCCGACTCCCTCTCCGGGTGCCGGTCGCAGCTCACGTCCTCCGGCAGCGGGCCGAGGAACTCCTCGACCAGCTCGAACGCGCTGCGGTGGCCGACGTGTTGGGCGAAGTAGGTGCCGCCGGGGGTGAGGACCCGGGCGATCTCCGTCCACTCGGGCCGCACGGGGTGACGGCTCGACACGAGGTCGAACGACGCGTCGGCGAAGGGGAGTCGAGTGTCGTCGGCCTTGGTGCGGACGACCACCACTCCCCTGGGCCCGAGGAGTTGGGTCGCCCTCGCCGCGTTCGGGGGCCAGGCTTCCGTGGCCGCGAGGGTGCGGGGTGGGTTCGCCGTCCGCCCCAGCGCGAAGTCCAGGACCTCCCCTCCCCCGGTGTCCAGGTCCACCGCCGCCCCCGCCCGCGCAAGCCGTCCCGCCAGCGACACCGCGTACCCCCAGGAGGGCCGCGCCTCGGTGGCCCGGCCCTCGAACCAGGAGAAGTCCCAGCCTTCGGTCGGCACGGCGTCGGCTTCGGCGACGAGGGATTCGTAGGCCGGGGAGTCGGTGGGGAGGGGGGTGGAGGGCGCGGGTTCGGTGGGGAGGGGGGTGGAGGGCGCGGGTTCGGTGGGGAGGGGGGTGGAGGGCGCGGGTTCGGTGGGCATGGGGCGATGGTGGCAAAGGGGCGGGCGGGGGCGCCGCCGAATTTCCCGGCCCGGGCTTCCCCGGCTCCGAGCCTTCGCACCCGTCCCCCCTCCGCACCCGAGGCTCCCTACCGCCCCGCGCTCCCGGGCTTCGGGCCCCCGGCTCCCCCACTCCAGCGCTCCCCGCCCTCCGGGCCTCCCGCCTTCCCGTCTTCCCTGCCTCCCGGCTCCCCGGCCTCCGGGCCTCCCGTCTTCACGGCTCCCCGGCTCCCCGGCTCCCCGCCCTCCCGCCTTCCCGGCCTCCGGGCCTCCCGGC
This sequence comes from Streptomyces sp. S6, assembly GCF_054880855.1. NCBI lineage: Bacteria > Bacillati > Actinomycetota > Actinomycetes > Kitasatosporales > Streptomycetaceae > Streptomyces > Streptomyces sp. S6. The sequence continues at coordinate 20,793 of NZ_JBTYMC010000074.1, forward strand.
TCCCCGCCCTCCCGCCTTCACGGCTCTCGGCCTCCCGCCCTCCCGGCTCCCCGGCCTCCCGTCTTCCCTGCCTCCGGGCCTCCCGCCATCACGGCTCCCCGGCTCCCCAGCTCCCCGGCTCCCCGGCTCCCCGCCCTCCCGGCCTCCCGGCTCCGGCTCCGGCTCCGGCTCCGGCTCCGGCTCCGGCTCCGGCTCCGGCCCAAGGCTCCCCGGCTCCCCGGCTCCCCGGCCCCCCGGCTCCCCCACTCCAGCGCTCCCCGCCCTCCGGGCCTCCCGCCTTCCCGTCTTCCCTGCCTCCCGGCTCCCCGGCTCCCCAGCTCCCCGGCTCCCCGCCCTCCCGGCCTCCCGGCTCCGGCCCAAGGCTCCCTGGCTCCCCGGGCCTTCGGGCTCCCGGGTTCCCCGTATTTCGGGCTCCTCCGCTTCCGGGCTGCCCGGTGCCCCGGTCCGAGGCTCTCCCTCGCCCCGGCCGGCCCCGGCTCACTTCACCAGTGGCCCCACCTCCCGTGCTGTGAACCTCAGGAAGCCCTCCGGGTCCGGGTCGTCGGGGGTGGGGAGGAGGACGACTGTGTCGGCGCCGGCGTCGGCGTAGCGGCGGACCTCTGCCGCGACCGTCTCCGCGTCACCGGCGACGCCGACTCCGGTGAGGTTCTGGGCGGCCAGTTCGCGGGTGAGGCGGGCGGAGGCGTCGTCGCCGGTGGCGGTGAAGAGGTAGACGACGATGCGGTGGGAGGGGCCGGTGGCGGCGCGGATCTCGCGGACGCGGTCCGGGGTCGCCGACTCGTTCAGGACGGTGCCGTCGGCGATGCGGCCCGCGAGGCGCAGGGTGCGGGGGCCGATGCCGCCGACCAGGACCTCGACGGGCGTCTCGGGGGGCCAGCCGAGGGTGACGTCGTCCAGCGTGACGTACACGCCCTTGCGGTTGACGCGTTCGCCGTTCAGGAGGGCGCGCAGGGCGCTCGTGTACTCGCTGAGGAGCGTCAGCGGGGAGTCCGGGCGGGCGCCGACCTGGGCCATCCAGTCCTGGACGCCGTGGCCGATCGCCAGGGAGAGGCGGCCGGGGAACATGCGGTGCACGGCCGCCGTCTCCATCGCGGTGAGGGCGACGTTCCGCAGGGGGACGGGGAGCAGGCCGACGCCGATGCGGACGCGGTCCGTCCAGGCGAGGGCCGCTGCCGCCGCCGTGAGGCCGCCCTGGAGGAAGCAGTCCTCCCACAGCCAGAGTTCGTCCAGGCCCTCCTCGTCGGCCAGGCGTACGGCCGTCTTCAGGCGTTCCGGGGGGAGTTGGGGGCGGAGGATGGCACCGAGGCTGATCGTCATGGAGTCTTACTATCCAGGTACGGGACTCTCCATGTTGCTGGTGCGGAGGTGGTGGGCGTGGGGCGCTGGCGGGACGGGCGGGGTGTGCTGGTCGTGGGGGCGGCAACGGGTTCGACGGAGGTTCCTCTGGAGATCGCGGCCTCGTACCGGGCCCGTACGAAGGGGCTCCTCGGGCGGGACGCCGTCGAGGGGGCGCTGCTGCTGTCCCCCGCCTCCGGGATCCACACCTTCCGGATGCGGATGCCCATCGATGTGGCCTATCTCTCCCGGGACTTGAGGGTGCTGGCTGTGCGGACGATGGTCCCCGGGCGGTTGGGGCTGCCTCGGGTGCGGGCTCGGCATGTGCTGGAGGCCGAGGCGGGGGTGATGGCCGGGTGGGGGATCAAGGCCGGGGTGCGGGTGGAGGTCGTGGTGGACGGGGGCGTGTCCTGAGGGTGGGGGTGTCGTTGTCGTACGCATGAAGAAGATCGTTTTTGCGGTGCTGCCGCTCGCTGCCCTTGTCCTCGCCGCCGGTCCGGCGCATGCCGACAACGACTCGAACTTCGGGTCCGGGGTGAACGCGGCCGACAACTGGAACTTCACGGCCGCCGACGTCTGTATTCAGGAGCTCGCCGTCGTGCCCGCGCTCTCCGACTGGACCGGCGACCACAAGAACAACTGCTCCAACGGGAACGTCATCGACCACTCCGGGCTCGGCTCCCTCACCCCTCTCTCGGGAACGTGATCTCCACCCGGCGGTTCTTCTTGCGGCCGGATTCCGTGGAGTTGTCGGCGATGGGGTACTGCTCGCCGTAGCCGCGGACGTCGAAGGTGAGGTTCGGGTCGTTCAGCTCGTCGTCCAGGACCGCCTGGACGGCGTTGGCGCGCTGGCGGGAGAGGACGTCGCCGTGGGCCGATGAGCCCAGGTTGTCCGTGAAGCCGAAGACTCTGATCCGGGTCGCGTTCTGCTTCTTGATCTCGTCCGCGATCACCGCGATCCTCGCCCTCGACGCCGGCGTGATCTTCGAACTGTCCTTTCCGAACAGCACCTCCGCCTGGAGCGCGAACTTCACGTCCGCGTTCGTGTCCTCCCTGCGTTCGTCCCCCGTCTGGTCCTCCACCACCTGCTTGATGTCCAACACCTTCGGCGCGGCCAGCGTCCCGCCCTGCGGGAGCTTCAGGTCGGGGTCGTTGGGGTCGACCTTGACGGGGGCGGAGGCGGAGGGTTCGGTGCCGGGGGGGACGCTGGGGGTGTCGTCGGCTCGGGCGGGGGTGGTGAGGGGGAGGGTGAGGAGGAGGGCCGCCGTGAGGGTGAGCGTGTGTTTCATCGGCGGCCTCACCCGGAGATACCGATCGTGGCGGCCGGGAACATCGGCAGTTGGAAGGCGACTTCGGTGGTGGCGGCCGGGGGCGCCGGGAACTGCATGAAGACCGGGAGGGACTCACCCGCTTTGAGCAACGGCAGGGAGGTCGTCGTCAAGGGCCGTCCGTCGGTGTCGCGCAGCACGTAGTAGCGCTTCTTGCCCTTGGAGTCGACCAGCGTGGCTCCGCCGAGGGACGTGCCGTTCCTGATGATCTCGGTCTCGTTCCCGCTGAGTTGGGAGGGGACGATCACCGTCTTGGAACTGTCGTTCTTCAGCGTGCCGTTGACCGTGACGAAGCCCCCCGAGTCGCGTTTCGCGCTGGTGATCTGGAGCAACAGGCCGGACGGTCCCTTGAGTTCGGCGATCGGCTGCTCCGAGTCGCCTTCCTGCGTACTCGGCTTGGAGCCACCGGTCGTCCTCCCGGCGGACGACGGGGCGTCCGGCTTCTTGTCGTCGCCACCCCCTCCACCACCGCATCCGGCCGCGCCGAGGGCAAGACCGACCGCGAGGGTCAGGGCGACCGTCCCCCTGCGGGCCTTCGTCGTGAACCGAATGCTCATGCCTCTGCTTCCTTAGGTCTGGGGCGGGTCAGTCGACCAGGTGGACGTCGAACAGGTCTCGGGGTCTCGGCAGTTGGAGATCCTGCGGGTCCAGGTGCCACTTGACACCGTCACAGTCGAGCTCCGGGAGGGACACCGGCGGGATGTCTCCGCCGCCGCCCGGAGGGGTGGGATCGGGCGTAGGGGTAGGCGTGGGGGTAGGGGTCGACGACGGGAGCGGGTCGAATTCGAAGGAGCACAGGGACTCGACGACCGCCGTGGCGTGTGCCTTCGAGCGGTAGTTCTCCGAGCCGGGCACGACCGAGTCGCCCACGGACTTGTTCGTCTGCAACTCGACCGTGTACCGCATGAATCCGGGACCGCAGTACGACACGGTCGCGTCGTTCGCCCCGGCGAGCTGGTCCGCCCGCCAGCAGCCGTCGACCGCGCCGACGCCTTCGAAGATGGCGTTCCACTTCGCGGGGTCGAGGACACTGTCCACCCAGTCCGCGGCGAGCTGGTCCCGGGTCTCCTGGGCAGCCGCCAGCGCGGCGGCGTCGGCGGCGGCCTGGGCGTCGCCCCTGTTCGCGCCCGCCTGGCCGACCGCGAGGTAGGCGAACGCGAGGAAGAGCAGGCCCGCCACCACCGTGATGTAGATGGGGAAAGCCTGCCCTGCGTCGTCGCGTCTACGGGGTGGCGTCAGCCTCCGGCGACGTTGGCGATCTGTGTCTTGATGGCGTTGTAGATCGTCTGCCCGATGTCCGTACCCGTGATCGCCAGCACGATCGCCACCACCACGGCGATGATCCCGAGATACTCCACCGCGGTCTGGCCCTTGTCGTGGCGCAGTTTGTTCATGGGTCTGTCCTCCGGTCGCACGGGGGGTTCGGCCGTGTTCGGCGGGAGTGTAGGCGGTGGGGGAAGAGGAAGGGGAGGGTCCGGGGGCCCAAAGGTGGGCCCAAGAGGGGGAGGGCATTCAGCTCACCCCCTGGACGGGGGGTGGGGTGGTGCCGAGCCAGTGGGCGGTGGCTTCGGCGCGGGTGGTGCTGTGGAGTTTGGCGAAGATCCGGTTGATGTGGTTCTTGACGGTCTTCTCGCTGATGAAACAGGCCGCGGCGATCTGCTGGTTCGACATGCCGGACACGATGAGGTCCATGATCTCCGCCTCCCTCGCACTGAGCCGGAACCTCCCCCTACCTTTCACAGACTCTCCCACAAGTGGTTGCACTCGCGAAAGCGGTTTGCCAAAAGTCCCTGCATGATGAGGGTTTGGTGGGTCATGGTCGTGTGCAGTCGCACTCGACTGGAGCCCGTCCAGCACAGCCGTGGCCGCAGTGGGCGTCAAGTGCGCCCGCCCCCGCACGACATCGCGCACGGCGTCCACCAACTGCCCGGCCCCGAACTCCCCGTGGACGAGGTACCCGCGCGCCCCGAGCCGCAGCGCACCGCGCACGGTCTCCGGTTCGCCGCTGTACGTCAGCATGAGGACGGGGGCGAGCGCCGCGAGCCGGGGCAGGGCGGCGAGCCCGTCGCCGCCGGGCATGCGGACGTCGAGGAGGACGGCGTCGGGGCGGTGGAGTTCGGCGAGTTCGCACGCCTGACGCCCGTTCTCCGCCTGGGCGACGACGTCGATGCCCTCGGCGCCGGTGAGCAGCGCGGTGAGGCCCGCGCGGACCACGGGGTTGTCGTCGGCCACGAGCACTTTCATGCGCTGCGCCCTTCCAGTGGGGGTCATCACGCCGCTCCTCGTCCGGACGGGGGCCGGGGTCCGGGTGCGGGGGTCTGCTCCAGGGGGAGTTCGAGGCGGACCTCGGTCCCCTGCACGCCCGCCCCGACACTCAGTCGCGCCCCCAGTGCCGCCGCCCGCTCGGTCATGCCGAGCAGCCCGTAACGCCCGGCCCCGCGCAGGGCGTCCAGGGAGGTGCCGGGCGGCAGGCCCTTGCCGTCGTCGTGGACGGTGACGCGCAGGACACCGCCGTCCACGCCCGCGCCGACCTCGACGCGGGTGGCGTCCGCGTGGCGGTGGGCGTTGTCGAGGGCCTCGGCGGTGATGGTGAGCAACTCGCGGGCGACGGCGGGGGGTAGGGGGACGGTGCTGCGGTCGCCGGTGGTGCGGTAGGTGGCCGGGAGGGCGGTGCGGGAGGTGAAGTCCGCTGTGCGGGAGGCCAGTTCGTCGAGCACGTCCAGTTCCTCACCCTCTTTGTCGCGCAGGTCGTCGAGCAGTTCGCGGGACTCGCCCGCCGCCTGCCGGGCCGCCGAGGCGATCGACTCGGCCTGTTCGCGCACGGGGTGGCCGGCGCCGGCGGCCAGCGCCTCCGCGGCGAGCGCGACGCCGTACAGGGACTTGGCGAGGGAGTCGTGCATCTCCCGTGCGAGGCGGGCGCGTTACACCCTCCGCTACGCGTGCGCCCCCGCGATCTCCACCAGATGCACTGGTCTGCGCTCCCGCAGCGACAGAGCGCACGCCTCGGCGATCCGCAGCGCCTGA
>NZ_JBTYMC010000075.1:0-26292 GCF_054880855.1 Streptomyces sp. S6
AGACGGCCGCCGCAGCGGAGGCCGCTGTGGACACCGCCGAGGCCGTCGAGGCACCGAAGCCCCGCCGGACCCGCAAGACCGCCGCCACCAAGGCCGCCGAAGCGGTCGTAGAGGCTGCGGAGACGGCCGAGGTCGCCAAACCGCGCCGCACCCGCAAGACGGCCGCCGCAGCGGAGGCCGCTGTGGACACCGCCGAGGCCGTCGAGGCACCGAAGCCCCGCCGGACCCGCAAGACCGCCGCCACCAAAGCCGCCGAAGCGGTCGTAGAGGCTGCGGAGACGGCCGAGGTCGCCAAACCGCGCCGCACCCGCAAGACGGCGGCTCCCGCCGAGGCCCCGGCCGCGCCGGCCGAGGCCGTCGAGGAGCCCAAGCCCCGCCGCCGTACGACCCGGAAGGCGGCCACCGTGGCCGAGATCCCGGCGCAGGCGACGGAGGAGCCGGTGGCGAAGCCGCGCCGGACCCGGAAGACGGCCGCCGTGGAGCCCACGGACGGCTGAGCGGCGACGCACGCACACGCCGATGGCCCGGCCCCCTCTCACAGGGGGCCGGGCCATCGGCGTTCCACGGGGATACCGGTACCGGCGCCCCCGACCTCCCCGGATACCCTCCCCACGTGAGCTTCCCCCTTCCCCCCGCAGCCCGAGCCGTCGTCCTCCGCACGCAGCGCGGCGGCTTCGCGGCGGTCGACACTCCTGCCGTTCCGGACGTGCCCTACCGGGGGTTGGCGCTGCTGCTGCCCGGGTTCACCGGTAGCAAGGAGGACTTCCACTTCCTCCAGGGGCCGTTGGCGGCGCGGGGGTATCGGACGGTGGCCGTGGACGGGCGGGGGCAGTACCAGTCGGACGGCCCCGAAGTGGACGAATCCGCTTACGCGCAGGGCGAGTTGGCGAAGGACGTGCTCGCGCTGGCGGAGTGCGTGGGGGCGCCGGCGCATCTGCTGGGGCACTCGATGGGCGGGCAGGTCGCGCGGGCGGCGGTGCTGCTGGACCGGTCCCCGTTCCGCAGCCTGACGTTGATGTCGTCGGGCCCGGCGGAGATCTCGGACTCGCAGAAGCAGCGCGTGAAGGCACTGCACGAGGCGCTGGCCGTGATGAGCATGGCGCAGGTGTGGGAGGTGATCGTCGCGATGGGGCCGCCGGAGGATGTCGGCGGGCCGACGAAGGGGTTCGGGACACCGGAGTTGCTGCGTGACCGGTGGACGGGCAACAAGCCGGCTCAACTCCTCGCCACGGGACGCCAGTTGTGCGTGGAACCGGACCGCGTCGCCGAACTGGCCGCCGTCCCGCTGCCGTGCCACGTGCTGTCGGGGTCGAGCGACGACACCTGGCCGCTGCCGCTGCTGGACGAGATGGCGGTACGGCTCTCCGCGCGGCGCACGGTGATCGAGGGGGCGGACCACTCCCCGAACCAGGACCGGCCGCTCCCGACCGCCGAGGCGCTGGCGGATTTCTGGGATGCACAGGCGGACAGCTGAAATGACCGGCGACCGGTACTAGTACTGCGTCTGCACGTGCTCCCAGAACCCGTCCCGCAGCGCCCTCCGCAGATCCGCCTGCCCCCGCAGCGAGTACTGGAGTATCCCCTCGGCCTCGACCAGGAGGTCCTGGTCGACGGAGCCCGGCAGGTACGGATGCCCCGGCAGGAGTTCCGCGAGGTTCGCCCGCCCCCGTTCCACCAGCCACTTCGCCGCGATCTGCGCGCCGACGAAGCGGACGTCCTCGCGGGTGGGGCGGGTGGCGGAGGCGGCCTCGTAGGAAGCGACGGCCCGGCGGGACACGTACGGCTTGAAGAAATCGAGGTCCAGCGTGCGCTGGCTGTCGACCTCCCAGAGCAGCGGCTCGGCCTGGTTGCGGCCCTCCGGCGCCTCGATGCCCCAGAGGTGGACGCGCGCGCCGTACCCCTGGGCCGCCTCGACCGCCGAGACGAGGTCCTCGTCGCCGCCGAGGAGGGCGGCGTCGCTGATCGCGCGGTGGCGGGCGAGGGATTCGAGATCCGTGCGGATGAGGGAGTCGACGCCCTTCTGCTGGTTGTTCGCGTTGAGGTTGCCCAAGCGAACCTTGACGTCGGGAAGCTCCGCGATCGACTGCTGTTCGGCGGTGTGGATGCGCCGCCGGGCGCCGTCGTACCAGTAGACCCTGAGGAGCCTGCTGTCCGCGAAGACCTGGCGGGCCCGGTCGATGAGCGCCTCCAGGAGGCCCTCGGCGTCGAGCTCGAAGGCTCTTCGGTCCTCCGTGCCGGCGATCAGGCGGCCGGCGGCGGCGTAGAGGTACCCCGCGTCGACGAAGATCGCGTGCGTCGAGGGTGTCTTCGCCACCTCGGCGAGCACCCGTCTGAGCAGGTCGTTCGTGTGGTCGATGCGGTCCGCGAGGGGCCTGAGGTCGTCACTCATCCTCCCCATTGTCCCGCCGGTCACGCAGCGAACACAACCGATCCCGTTCAGTCTTCCCTACTGCTTAGTAGTTAGCTGTTCGAAAAATTTCTTTAGCGTAGGGAATGTTCGTAACACGAGCCACGTTGACTGCTCATGTAACAGCGATTCTCCTCAGGAGGACAACCGACGAAGGGAGAAGCCAGTGCGCTTCGAAATCCTGCGACTCGACGACGTCGACGGCACGCCCGTGGACCGCACTGTCGTGGACGCCGCCTCCGTCAACCGGATCGTGCAGGACGCCGCCGCCATAGGGCAGCGCCTCTGGATCCGCCCGGCCGACAGCGCCGCCTCGTAACGCGCGAGCGCATCACACTTCAGAACCCCCGTACGGTGCCGACACCGTACGGGGGTTCTGCATGTACGCACGGGCTCAGGAGCCCCGGATCACCTGCGTCACCCCGTTGATGATCTGCTGCACCGCGATCGCCGACAGCATCATCCCGGCGAGCCGGGTCACGAGGACGACGCCGCCGTCCTTGATGACCTTGATGATCAGCAGCGAGTACCGCATCACCAGCCACAGCACGGCGTGGATCGCGAGAATCGCGCCCCACACGGACACCTGCGTCGCGACGCTGTCCGCCCTCTGCACGGCCAGGATGACCGACACGATCGCGCCCGGACCGGCCAGCAGCGGCATCCCCAGCGGGACGAGCGCCACATTGACGTCCTTGGTCTGCTTCGGTTCGTCGCTCTTTCCTGTCAACAGGTCCAGGGCGATCAACAGAAGCAGCAGTCCGCCCGCGATCATCAAGGCCGGCACCGAGACATGCAGATACGTCAGGATCTGGTGGCCCAGCAGCCCGAACACCGTGATCACCCCGCCGGCCACACAGACGGCCTGGAACGCCATCCGCTTCTGCACCTTCGCCGGGCGGCCCGAGGTCAGCGCGAGGAAGATCGGGGTGATCCCGGGGGGATCCATGATGACAAAAAGGGTGAGGAAGAGAGAGCCGAAGACAGCGACGTCGAACATGGGTGAAGAGCCTTGGGGAGAGGTTGGGACGAGAAAGGGACGGGAGGGGGATGGGAGGGGCAGGGGCAGCGGGGTGTTCCGGAGAGACGGCGAAGCGGGCGGATCACGGCACCGGCACGCCGGCCCGACGAACCCCGGACCGGCACAGACCCGGCGTCACTCGCCCGGCAGCACCGGAGACGCACCTCGGCCCGGCGGAAAGCCCGACTCGACGGCGGCCCGGCCCATCAGACCGACAGCCACAGCCCAGCCCGACCCACGGCCCCGCGGAACGCCGTCCCGGCGAAAGCCCGGCGGCAGCGCGGCGCCCCGCTGGACGCCTCAGGCTCCGCCGGCCCCCGGCACCGGGAACGCCCCCCACGCCCGGCGCGTGATCTCCCCGTACACCTCGGGGTCGGTCGTGTACTCCCCCAGCACGCACGTCTTGCGGCTGCCGTGGTAGTCGCTGGACCCGGTGACGAGCAGACCCAGTTCGGCGGCCAGCCCCCGCAGGCGCTCGCGGGTCGCGGGCTCGTGGTCCATGTGGTCGACCTCGATGCCGTCGAGCCCGGCGGCGGCCAGGTCGGCGATGGTCGAGTCGGGGACGGTGAGGCCGCGTTTGGCGGCGGCGGGGTGGGCGAAGACGGTGACGCCGCCGGCCGCCTTGACGAGGCGGATGGCCTCGAAGGGGTCGGTCTCGTGCTTGGAGACGTGCGCACGGCCGCCGTCGGCGAGCCACTGCTCGGTGAAGGCGTCACCGACCGACCCCACCACGCCCGCCTCGACGAGGGCCGCGGCGACATGGGGCCGCCCGACGGAGCCGTCCCCGGCGATCCGCGCGACCTGCTCCCAGCTGACGTCGACGCCGAGCGCCTGGAGCCGGGCGACCATCGCCTGGGCGCGCGGCACCCGGTCGTCCCGCACGAGTTCCCGCTCGGCGAGCAGCGCGGGTTCCTCGGGGTCGAAGAGGTAGGCCAGCATGTGCATCGAGATGCCGTCGATCCGGCAGGACAGTTCGGCACCCGTGACCAGCGTCAGCCCCTCGGGGAGCGCGGCGACGGCCTCGGCGTATCCGCGGGTCGTGTCGTGGTCGGTGAGGGCGACGACGTCGAGCCCGGCGGCAGCGGCGCCCCGGACCAGTTCGGCGGGGGTGTCCGTGCCGTCGGACGCGGTGGAGTGGCAGTGCAGGTCGATGCGCACGGTGCGTGCTCCAGGCGGGTGACGGACGGGACGAGGGTGAGCCAAGAATAACCGTCCCGGAAGGTGCGATTGTCACACCCCACCCTGGAGGTCACCCCTTACGGCCCCAGCAGGCGCGGCGACAACGCCCCGCACGGCACCATCTCCACCTCCGCCCCCGCGTCCCGCAGATCCGTCAGCACCAGCTCGTCGTACATCAGCATCCCCGACTGCTCCGGCCACACCACGGCCCACAGCCACATCCCCAGCGCCTCGCCGGCGAACACGGCACGGTCGTCCGGCGCCTCGGCGACGTGCCACAGGGGGGTAGGCCGGCCGGCGGCCAGGACCTTCGCCTGGGCGGGCTTCTCGACGTCGAGATGCGGGCCGGGGTCGGGGCCGTCGATGCCGGCGTAGCGCGCGCCGAGGCCCACGCCCAGTTCCTCGGCGACGAGGATCAGCTCGCCCATGCCGCCGAGCGGCCCTGGACCGGTGCAGGCGACGGCGCTGGCCCGCCCGCCGCTGCGGTCGTCACCGGCGCACGCGACCCCCGTGAACAGCCAGCCCACGGGCAGCGGCCACGGCATCCACACGGGCACCTGGGTGCGGTGCACCACCACGCCGAGCCCTTCGACGCTGGGCGGGATCACAGGCTGGACCGGATGCACCGTGCCGTGGACACCGCACTGCCAGGTGTCGGCGAAGAGACCGGGAGCCCGGACCCGGCCACCGCACTTCGGGCAACTGGGTTCGCCCCTCATAGAGCCCCACGGTCCTACCCTCCCCCGCCCGCGTCAAGCGGAGATCACCCGTCCGGAGCGAGGGGCACGAACTGACGGTGAGTTCGGTCACCCGGGGGTCAGGTCAGGTCGACGGACCTGCGCGCCGGGTCCCGCAGATCCGTCCCGCTCGCCAGCCACCGCTCCTGGAGCGCCTGCGCGCCGTGGACGCGTTTCCAGGCGGCCTCGTTGGGGGTCATCGGCAGGAGGGGGAGGAAGTGGACGGGGTCGAGGGGGGCGTCGAGTTCGAGGTCCTCGACGAGACCGCCGGGCTCGGCGACGAGGACGGAGGTGAAGGGGGCGCCCGGCCACAGGGGTTCACCGACGTCCAGCGAGCTGCCGGGGGCGACGACGACGCCCTCGACCTGCGGGGACGCGGCGAGGACGGCGAGGGGGCGAAGAACCTTGTCGGTGTCGGCGAGACCCGCGCGCACGGAGAGGATCAGCTCCGCGCGGGGGCCCTCGACGGGGTCGGCGGCAAAGGAGGTGGGGTCGTTCATGGGGCTTGCGGACATGCCGAGAGTGGCGTAGCGGACGACGCCGTCCCCCTGGAAACGGAGGACCTCGACGCGGTCGGTGCCGAGGAAGGTGACCGCCGCGCGGGCGTCCGGTTCACCCAGCGCGGTGAGCAACCGGGCCTCGACCAGGGGAAGAACATCAGCCATGTCGCGAGCATAGAACTCGTCAGTACGGGGCAAAGCAGCACCTTGACACTTCTGTCTGCTGATACTCTTTCGACGTCGCTCTGGGCTGCCGTGCAGAAGCATGACGTATCAAGCCCGCTCGACGAGGATCTCCCTTACGAGGGACCGGCCGGAGGAGGTGGGGCTGTCATGGATCGAAGTCACCCGTGCAGTACCACTCGCTCTTTCCGCCGCTGACGCGACAGCGTCCTTCTTTCTGTTCCTCGCCTTCCGCGGAAGAGCACTTCGTCTCACCTTGCGTTTCATCTCACTGAAACCTGAAGCAAGCCACCGCGACGGTGCGGTGCTTCCCGCTTTGTGGACGTACCAAACATCCTCACGCTCAGGACGTCCTCATTCCGGGCAGTTCCACCCGTCGGCGTGGCCATTCGTCACCGAATGCGTCACCGATGCGAAGGAGCCCTGCCATGTCCATGATCCACAACCTGCGCGCCGCGACGTCCCTGCGCAAGGACCGCAAGGCAGCTCCGCAGAGCGGCGCGTACGACACGACCCGCGACCCCGCGACGCCCTCGGCCGTCGTCGACTGCGCGATCTACCGCGACGGCGCGCGGATCGCCTACGACAAGTGCCTCACCCCGCACGAGGCGATGCGTCAGGTGCGCCGCTCCGGCGGGTTCGTGTGGATCGGGCTGCATGAGCCGACCGAGGCCGAATTCGCCGGTATCGCAAGCGAGTTCGGGCTGCACCCGCTCGCCGTCGAGGACGCCGTGCAGGCCCACCAGCGGCCCAAGCTGGAGCGGTACGACGACTCCCTGTTCACCGTCTTCAAGACCATCCACTACGTGGAGCACGCGCAACTCGACGCGAACAGTGAGGTCGTGGAGACCGGTGAGGTCATGTGCTTCACCGGCAAGGACTTCGTCATCACCGTCCGGCACGGCGGACAGGGTTCCCTGCGCGCGCTGCGCCACCGGTTGCAGGACGACCCCGAGTTGCTCGCGAAGGGGCCCTCGGCCGTGCTGCACGCCATCGCCGACCATGTCGTCGACGGGTACATCGCCGTCGCGGACGCCGTCCAGGACGACATCGACGAGGTCGAGACGGACGTGTTCTCGCCGGGGCGCAACGGGTCGCCCCGGGGGACGGACCCGAGCCGGATCTACCAACTCAAGCGTGAGGTACTGGAGTTCAAGCGGGCGGTGTCTCCGCTGCTGCGTCCGATGCAGTTGCTGAGCGAGCGGCCCATGCGGCTCGTCGACCCCGACATCCAGAAGTACTTCCGTGACGTCGCCGACCATCTCGCGCGCGTCCAGGAGCAGGTCCTCGGCTTCGACGAACTCCTCAACTCGATCCTCCAGGCCAACCTCGCGCAAGCGTCCGTCGCGCAGAACGAGGACATGCGGAAGATCACCTCGTGGGCCGCCATCATCGCCGTCCCCACCATGGTGTGCGGGGTCTACGGCATGAACTTCGACTACATGCCCGAGCTGCGCTGGAAGTACGGCTACCCCATGGTCATGGCCGTCATGGTCACCATGTGCTTCGGCATCCACCGCACGCTCAAGCGCAACGGCTGGCTCTAGGCTGACGCCATGACCTCCCCCCTCGACCGGGCCCTCGTAGAAGAGGCCACCAAGAAGTCGGGCCTCATCTGGGTGAGCGCCCGCCCCCTCTGGCACACCTGGCACGAAGGCGCGGCGTACGTCCTGGGCGACGGCCCCGGCGAACAGCCCCTCAACGGGCTGACCGAAGGGGGGACGGCCGAGGTGACTGTCCGCAGCAAGGACAAGGGGGGCCGGCTGGTGACGTGGACAGCGAGGGTCGTCCATGTGAAGCCGGGGACGGACGAGTACGCCTCCGCCACAGGCGAGTTGAAGACCAAACGCCTCAACGCCCCCGACGGCGAGGCCATGTTGGAGAGATGGTCCAGGGAGTGCAGGCTGCTCCGCCTGGAGCCGACAGGAGAGACGCTGCCGATGCCGGAGGGCGACTTGGCGTCCCGCCCGGTCCCGACCCCGGCGACAACCCGGCAACCGATCCCGGCGGCGGTACCCCGCCTGCTGTTCCGGAAACGCAAGTAGCAAGCGGCTGAGCCGAGTTCGGCACCGCCGAAGACCGCCGCGGCGGAGAAGAGAGGACGGCGGGATGTTAGAGAGACACGAGCGACAGGTCTTTTAGGGACACGCGGGCCAGCACGTCGAAGAAGCGTGCGCACCGAGGTTCTGGAGGGGCGCGGGGCTGTATCGACGCACCCCAACACCCCCTCAAGAAGCCGGAAGTTGCTTCCCGTAATCCACAGTGTCCCCCTTCTCCGGCTCCGCCAACTCAAAGTCCTGCCCCCACGAAGAGAACGCCAACGACCCGGCGCTCCCGGCGCGTTGGAGCAGCAGCGGATACGGCTCGCCCTTGAGGGAGACGTCCAGCGTGCCGCCGCCCCCCTTGTCCCCCGTGATTCTGATCGTGCGGGTACCCGACTGTTCGTGGTGCCCGTCCTTGGAGAGCGACCCGTGGAGGGTCAGGAGCCCGTCGAGAAGGAGGTCCTTGTCCGTGAAGCCGCTGAATTTGGTGTACGAGGCATCGCCGGCCGGGATCCTGACGTACTTGCCGTCCAGCTTGCCGGCGGCGGCCGTCGCGTCGCCGTCCTGTTTCCAGAACCCGGCGTCGGCCTTCAGATACAGCTTCTCGCCGACCCTCAGCAACTGGAACGTCGTCCCCTGTGAGGAGACCGACCCGGTGCCACCGTCCTTCTTGAGGCGCATGTCGAGCCGGTACGTCCGCCCGTTGGTGACGACGCTCCCGGCGAGCCGCACGGCGTCCACCCCGGACGCCGCCGCCTTGGCCTTGGCCTGGATCTTATCCGGCGCCAGCTTCCCCACCCCGTTGGTGCCCGCGTCGGGGTCCTCCCCGCCGCACCCGGTCAACCCCACGGCGAGCGCGCACACCACCCCGAGCAGTGCGGTGCGGGTGCGGGCCGGAGAGGAAGCGGTCACGGAAGACGCTCGCTTTCAGCACAGACGTGAGGGGCGGCGTACGGCAGCGTACCGGGGTCGCGCGCGACCGGCGGACGCACGTCTTCCGTACCCCTCACCAGGGCGTATCCGATCGGGACGGGCTAGCCTTAAGCCCTCCCGAGCCGACAATCCGGACCAACCAGCCGCCGATCCGGACCTCCCAGCCAGCAACCCGGACCATCGCAAAGGAACCCCCGTCATGGCAGCCGGCGCCCCCCGGATCTTCGTCTCGCACCTCTCCGGTGTCGCCGTCTTCGACCCGAACGGCGACCAGGTCGGCCGGTTGCGCGACCTCGTCGTCATGCTCCGCACGAACCGCAGAGCCCCCCGCCTCCTCGGCATCGTCGTCGAGCTGTCCACGCGCCGCCGGATCTTCCTGCCGATGACCCGGGTGACCGGCGTGCAGTCCGGCCAGGTCCTGACGACCGGCGTCCTGAACGTCCGCCGCTTCGAGCAGCGCCCCACGGAGCGCCTCGTCTTCGGTGAGCTCCTCGACCGCCGCGTCACCCTCGCGGAGACCGGCGAGGAGGCGACCGTCCTCGATCTGTCGGTGCAGCAGCTGACGGCCCGCCGGGAGTGGGAGGTGGACCGGGTCTTCCTGCGCAAGGGCAGGCCCGCGAGCACGTTCCGCCGGGCGAAGGGCGAGGCGGTGACCGTCGAGTGGGGTGCCATCGACGGCATCTCGCTGGAGGAGGAGGGCCAGGGCGCCGAGAACCTCCTCGCGACGTTCGAGCAACTGCGCCCGGCGGACCTCGCGAACGTCCTGCACCACCTCTCGGCGAAGCGGCGCGGCGAAGTCGCGGCGGCTCTCGACGACGACCGCCTGGCCGACGTCCTCGAAGAGCTCCCGGAGGACGACCAGATCGAGATCCTCGGCAAGCTGAAGGAGGAGCGCGCGGCGGACGTCCTGGAGGCGATGGACCCGGACGACGCGGCCGACCTCCTCGCCGAGCTGCCGGAGGCGGACCAGGAGCGCCTGCTGTCGCTGATGGAGCCGGACGACGCGGCGGACATGCGGCGCCTGCTGCGGTACGAGGAGCACACGGCGGGCGGCCTGATGACGACCGAGCCGATCATCCTGCGGCCGGACGCGACCGTCGCCGACGCCCTCGCCCGCATCCGCGAGCCCGACCTCTCCCCCGCGCTGGCCGCCCAGGTCTACGTCTGCCGCCCGCCGGACGAGACGCCGACCGGCAAGTACCTCGGCACGGTCCACTTCCAGCGCCTCCTGCGCGACCCCCCGTACACGCTCGTCGGCTCGATCATCGACGACGACCTACGGCCCCTGAACCCGGAGGCCGCGCTGCCCGTCGTCGCCGGGTTCTTCGCGACGTACGACATGGTCGCGGCGCCGGTGGTGGACGAGTCGGGGTCGCTGCTGGGCGCGGTGACCGTGGACGACGTGCTGGACCACATGCTGCCGGAGGACTGGCGGGAGAACGAGTTCCACATCGGGGAGGAGGCGGTCAGTGATGGCGCCTGAGAAGACGTCCCGGCCGCGCGTGCGGCTCGATCAGCCGCGTCCGCAGCGGCACCGGTTCCTGCCGGAGTGGGATCCGGAGGCGTTCGGGCGGCTGTCCGAGCGGATCGCGCGGTTCCTGGGGACCGGGCGGTTCATCGTCTGGATGACCGTCGTCATCGTCGTCTGGGTGCTGTGGAACATCTTCGCCCCCGCCGACCTGCGGTTCGACAACTATCCGTTCATCTTCCTCACCCTCATGCTCTCCCTCCAGGCGTCCTACGCCGCCCCGCTGATCCTGCTCGCGCAGAACCGGCAGGACGACCGGGCGCGGGTCGACCTCGAACTGGACCGCAAGCAGAACGAGCGGTCGATCGCGGACACCGAGTACCTGACCCGGGAGATCGCGGCGCTGCGGATCGGGCTCGGGGAGGTCGCGACGCGGGACTGGATCAGGTCGGAGCTCCAGGACCTCGTCAAGGAGTTGGACGGACAGGGCGTATTCCCGGCGGACCGGTCACCTGTGCGTGACATGGACGACCGCTGAGGGGCGTGCGGGTGGCGCCCACGGCCGCCGTACCATCGTCGTATGGCTAGCGAAGACGCGGTGCGCGAGGCACTGGCGACGGTGAACGACCCCGAGATCAACCGGCCCATCACCGAGCTGGGGATGGTCAAATCGGTGGAGATCGGTGCGGACGGCGCGGTCGCGGTGACCGTGTACCTGACCGTCTCCGGCTGCCCGATGCGGGACACGATCACGCAGCGCGTGACGGACGCCGTCTCGGCGGTCGAGGGGGTCACCCGGGTCGACGTCACGCTCGACGTGATGAGCGACGAGCAGCGCAAGGAGCTGGCGACGGCGCTGCGCGGCGGGCAGACCGAGCGCGAGGTCCCCTTCGCGAAACCGGGTTCCCTCACCCGCGTCTACGCGGTCGCCTCCGGCAAGGGCGGCGTCGGCAAGTCCTCGGTGACGGTCAACCTGGCCGCCGCGATGGCCGCCGACGGCCTGAAGGTGGGTGTCGTCGACGCCGACATCTACGGCCACTCCGTCCCCCGCATGCTCGGTGCGGACGGCCTGCCCACGCAGGTCGAGAACATGATCATGCCGCCCTCCGCGCACGGCGTGAAGGTCATCTCCATCGGCATGTTCACGCCGGGCAACGCGCCGGTGGTGTGGCGGGGCCCGATGCTGCACAGGGCTTTGCAGCAGTTCCTCTCGGACGTCTACTGGGGTGACCTGGACGTCCTCCTCCTGGACCTCCCCCCGGGCACCGGCGACATCGCGATCTCGGTGGCCCAGCTGGTCCCCAACGCCGAGATCCTGGTGGTGACGACCCCCCAGCAGGCCGCCGCCGAGGTCGCCGAGCGGGCCGGCGCCATCGCCGTCCAGACCCACCAGAAGATCGTCGGCGTCGTCGAGAACATGTCCGGCCTGCCCTGTCCCCACTGCGGCGACATGGTCGACATCTTCGGCACGGGCGGGGGGCAGTTGGTCGCCGAGGGCTTGACGCGGACGACGGGGGCGACGGTCCCGGTACTGGGTTCCATCCCGATCGACGTCCGTCTGCGGGAGGGCGGGGACGAGGGCAAGCCGGTGGTGCTGACGGACCCGGATTCGCCGGCGGGGTCGGCGCTGAGGGGGATCGCGGGGAAGCTGGGGGGACGACAGAGGGGCCTGTCGGGCATGTCCCTCGGGATCACACCACGAAACAAGTTCTAGCCGACGGCCAAGGGGAGCGAATCTTTCAGGGGCGCGAGCGACCACGAACAACTGGTACTCGCGCCCGTTCCTCAGCGCCCCACGGCGTCTAGGCGTACTCGCCGATGTCCTTCACGGTCGAGAACCCGAGCCCGTACGCACTCATCCCGCGCCCGTACGCCCCAAGATGCACCCCCTGCTGAGTGGACCCAGCCAGTACCCACCCAAATTCTGACTCCCGATAATGAAACGGGGTAGGCACCCCGTCCACCGGCAGGGTCAGAGTGGACCAGTCCTCACCGGCGAGATCGTCTGCGAGGACCCACGCCGTCTCCGTCTGCTGGTCCAACCAGTCGTCCCGCAGACTGTGATCCATCTGACCGGGCCAGGTGAACGACAGCAGCCCGACCCCCGCCAACCACGCGGCGGACGAAACAGAGGTCGCTTCCAGCAACCCCGTCCCATCCGCACTCCTCCGGGACGGATTCGCGGCGACGGTCACGACGACCGCGAACTTCCCCCGGTCCTCCCCCGCGGTCTCATGGCGGACGGACGGCTCATCGCCATGCCCGACGGACCCGTGCTCGACGGCCCCGTCCGCCGCCGTCCCGACCTGCATCAGCCACCGACGCCCCGTGTACGCCTCGTCCAGGCCGTACCAGGGGAAGGACGCCTCCAGGAAGCCGTCAACCACGCGCCGGACGGCGGACGCTTGCCCGCCCTCCGCGACCGCTCGACTTGTCGTCTCCATCTGCCCGGACGCCTCCTCGCTCACGGCGGACCGGTACGGCCCGCCCCCCTTCGGGCGCACACGTCCGGTCCGCACAACAACTCGGCAGCATATCCACCCGGTGAGCGGGCCGGGCGTACGGCTCAGGTGGCGTCGTAGTCGAAGGGGGGCCGGCCGTCGTCGTCCGGCTTCTTCGTGAGGTCCGCCTTCTTCGTGAGGTCCGGCTTGGAGAGGTCCGGCGTGACGGGGCCGGGCTTGCTCATGTCGACCTTGCCGGACGGCAGCGGCGTGGACGCGGACTCGGCCGTGGTGTGGATCGCCTCGGAGACCTCCGCCATCTCCGACTTCAGGTCGAAGCCGTTGCGGATCTCCTTCAGCCCCAGCTCGTCGTTGTCCAGCTGCTTGCGAATGAACGTCTTGGGGTTGAGGTCCTCGAACTCGAAGTCCTTGAACTCGGGGCCCAGCTCGTTGCGGATGTCCTGCTTGGCGCTGTCCGAGAACTCACGGATCTTCCGGATCGTGCGCGCCACGTCCTGGATGACCTTGGGGAGCTTGTCCGGACCGAAGATGAGCACGGCCAGGACTGCGAGGGTCACCAGCTCAAGCGGTCCTATGTCATTGAACACCTGAAGCTCCTTGCGATGTCCGCGGTCCTCGGCCCTCCCCGGTACCGGCGGGTCCTTCCGTGGTCCGGGCCGCCTCCAAGGTACCTGTCGCACCTGTCGTACCGGTACCGCCCGCACCCCTCCGGGACATCCCGGACGGGCGGTTTTCCGCGTTGTTTGCCTTGTGGGGCGGGTGCGTGCCGGTCGGCTGTGAGGTTTCCGTCAGTTCCGGTCCGCACCCGTTTCTCACCCTCCGGCACTCCCCAGCACCAGCGACATCGCCCTCGGCTTCCCGTCGCGGACGACGGTCAGCTCCAGCCGGTCGCCCGGACGGTGCGCCCGCACCTTGACGATCAGTTCGTCGCTGGAGTCGATGGGCCTGCCGTCGACCTCGGTGATCACGTCCCCCGGCTCGATCCCGGCGAGGTCCCCGGGGCCGCCCACGGTCACCGGCGGGCCGGCGTCCCCGTTGTCCGTGCGGACGCGGGCGCCCTGGCCGGTGTAGGAGAGGTCGAGGGTGATGCCGATGATCGGGTGGGTCGCGCGGCCGGTGTCGATGAGTTCCTCGGCGATCCGCTTGCCCTGGTTCACGGGGATGGCGAAGCCGAGTCCGACGGAGCCCGCCTGTCCGGTGCCCGCTTCCGTGCCGCCCGCCGAGCGGATCGCGGAGTTGATGCCGATGACCCGGCCCCGGGCGTCCAGCAGCGGGCCACCGGAGTTGCCCGGGTTTATCGGCGCGTCCGTCTGGAGCGCGTCCACGTACGACACGTCGCTCCCGTCGCCGCCTGCGGTGATCGGGCGTTCCTTGGCGCTGATGATGCCCGAGGTGACCGTCCCGGACAGGTCGAAGGGGGCGCCGATCGCGACGACCGGGTCACCGACCTGGACGCCGTCGGAGTTCCCGAGCGGGAGGGGGGTGAGGTTGCGGACGCCCTTGACCTTGACGACCGCGAGGTCGTAACCGGCGTCCCGCCCGACGATCTCCCCCGCGACGGCCTGGCCGCCGTTGAAGACGACCGTTATCTCACCGCCGCCGCCCGCGGGCTGGACCACGTGATTGTTCGTGAGGATGTATCCCCGGTCGTCCAGCACGAACCCGGTCCCCGTCCCCGACTCCCCGCTCCCCTTCACATGCAGGGTCACCACACTCGGCAACGCCCTGGCGGCGATCCCGGCAGTACTGTCGGCCGCCCGCCCACTGGGCTCGGGCGGCGCCTGCGGCAACTGGATCCCCCCGATCCCGTTCCGCTCCAACTGCACCCCGACATACCCCCCGACCCCACCGGCCACCAGCGCCAACAAAACGGCCCCCGCGAGAATCCCCTTCCACCGCTCCCTCTTCCGCTCCTTCTCCGACCGCACCGCCTCCCCCGTCTGCTGCAACGGCGCCACCGCCCAGGGGTCATACCGCCCCCACGGCTCCCCCTGCGCCACACCGGGGTGCTGCACGGGGGGCGCGTCCGCCCAGGGGCCGGGCTGGCCGTAGGGGGGCGTGCTGTATTCATCGGTGCGGTGGAGGGGGGCGGGGGTGTCGAAGGGGGGTTCGGGGACGAGGCCGGCGGGGGCGTCCGGTGTCGGGGCGAGGGGCGCCTCGGGGAGGGGGCTCACGGGGGTGTCCGGGGCCGGGACGAGAGGCGTCTCCGCAACGAGGCGGGCGGAGGCGTCCGGCGCCGGGGCAAGGGACGTCTCGGGGACGAGGCTCACGGGGGTGTCCGGCGCCGCGTCGAGGGGCACCTCCGGGACTAGGTGGGCGGAGGCGTCCGGTGTCGGGACGAGGGTTTCGGAGACGAGGCTCGCGGGGGCATCCGGCACCGCGAGGGGCGTCTCCGGAACGAGGCGGGCAGAGGCATCCGGCGCCGGGACGAGGGTTTCGGGGGCGACCGGCACCGCACCGCGGGGCGCTTCGCGAACGAGGCTCGCGGGGGCGTCCGGCATCGAGGCGAGGGCCGTCTCCTGTACGGAGGCTCCCGGCACAGCACCGAGAGGGGCTTCGGAGAGAAGGCTCGCGGGGGCATCCGGCGCCGCGTCGAAGGGCGTCTCGGGGACGAGGCGGGCGGAGGCATCCGGCGCCGGGACGAAGGCCGTCTCGGGGACGAGGCTCGTGGAGGCGTCCGGTGTCGGGGCGGGGTCCGGTTCCGAGGTGGGAGGTGTGGCGACGGGCTCGGCGTCGTTCTTCGTCAGTGGCACCGCCGGCCGGTCCGGCCCCCTCAACTCGTAGTCCCCGTCGCCTTCTTGGGGCCGGGCCAACTCGAAGTCCCCGGCATCGTCCACCTGATCCCGGCTGCTCACAGCCTCCTCAGCACCCCCGCGCGCCCCGCCACCGACCACGTCCTCAACCCCTTCCGAACGCCCAGCATCAAAATCCGCCGACTCCCCAGCAGCGCGCGCCTCCGCCACCCCCTTCAGTCCACCGGCCCCGGCAGCCGCCGTCCTCTCGGAACCCTCCCCGAGACCGAGCCTGCCTGCCACCGGCTCCGAGGACCACGCGCCCACGGGCGTCACCTCCGCAGCCACCCGAGACTTCTCAGCGCCCCCGGATCCACCCGACCCGATGGCCGCCGTCCCCAGGGGGTCCCCGGCACCGGACGCGCCCCGCATCTCACCGTCCGATTCCCCGGCACCCACGGCCATCACCTCCGCAGTCACCCCAGACTCCCCGGCGCTACCCCCGGCAGCCGCCGTCCTCTCGGAACTCTCCCCGAGGCCGGGCCTGCCAGCCACCGGCTCCGAAGACCGCCCGGCACCGGACACACCCCGCGTCTCGCCGGTCGGCTCCCCGGCGTCACCCCCGGAGGGCGACGGTGTGGCCCCTTCGGCTCCCCTCGGCTCCCTGTCCATGCTCTCCCCACCAGCCGACCTCGGCCGGACACGTGGGGGCGGCGGGGTCGGACGTCGTCTGCGCGTCCGGCCGGGACGGCGTGGACGCGGGTACTCGCTGGATTCAACCAGGTCGGGCCACGGTGCGCAGACGGTGTGTCAGCGGGTGTCCGGGGACGGCAGGCCGGGGGTGGTGGGCCAGGTCACGGAGAGCGGGCGTATCAGGGGGGACATGGCGGCGGCACCGGCGACGACCGGCGCGGTCAGTGCGCGCAGCGCCTCTTCGTGGCGCGCGGAGACCGGGGTGGGGATCCCCGGCAGGAGCGGCGCGGACACCTCGGTGGGGGCGGTGGGGGTGTCGCGCAGGACACCCTGCCCGCCCTGGGAGAGGAGGGGACCTGCGGCCCGGCGGCGCAGGGAGTCGGGGACGGCCGCCCCCGGCGCCCGGGACGGCGTGACATTGCTGCCGGCCCCACCCCGCGCCTCGGTCGACTGGTCGATCGGCGCGGACCCGGTGACCCCGCCCAGCGCGATCGCGGCGAGCGACACGGCCCCGGCGGCGACGAACGCGAACCGCATGCCGCGGGACCGCTCCTCGTGCCGCCCGACGGGATGCACAGGGAAGCCCTTCCCGGCGACGGCGACGGAGGCAGAGGCGGAGGCGGAGGCGGAGAACGCGGCGGACGGCTCACGAAAGGCCCGCACGGACACGTCCCCCACGGCCTCGCGTTCCTCCCCCGCCAGGTACCCGAACTCGAACGCCTCTCCCGCGCGTCCCCCGAAGACCGGCCCGCTCCCGAACGGCTCGGAGTCACCGAACCTCCGGGAGCCCGGTCTGGGACTCCGCTCACCGCCGAGCGCGCCGCTCCCGAGCGGGCCGACTCCGCCCCCGGGAAGCCCTTGGAGGCGGGCGAGGAAGCTCTCGGAGGGGGCCGGCGGGGCCACTTCGGAGAACACGCTCTTGAGCCGGCGCTGCGCGTCGACCTCGGCCTTGCACTTGGAGCACGTCGCGACGTGGGCGAGGACGCGCTCGCGCGCGTCGTGGCCCAGCTCTCCGTCCACCAGGGCGGAGAGCCGGTCGCCTAGATGCTGCTCCGCGAGATGCCGTCCCGCGGGAGTTTTGGGCCTGGAGCCACCGAGTCCACTCACGCGGTCGCGCCCCCTCCCCCCAGAACGGGGACACGGGCCATGAACGTCCGCCGCCGCTCGGCCTCGCGGGCCTGCGGGGAGCGGTGCGCGAGGGCCTTGCGCAGCTGGGAGCGGCCCCGGTGGATCCGGGAGCGGACGGTACCGAGCTTGACGCCGAGCGTCGCCGCGATCTCCTCGTACGACAGCCCCTCGATGTCGCACAGCACGACGGCCGCGCGGAACTCGGGCGCGAGGGTGTCCAGCGCCTGCTGGACGTCCGCGTCGAAGTGGGCGTCGTTGAAGAGCTGTTGGGGCGTCGGCTCCTTGCTGGCGAGCTTCTCCGCGGCGTCTTCCCCGAGGGCGTCGAAGCGGATGCGCTGCTTGCGGCGGACCATGTCGAGGAAGAGGTTGGTGGTGATCCGGTGGAGCCAGCCCTCGAAGGTGCCGGGCGTGTAGGTCGACAGGGAGCGGAAGACGCGGACGAAGACTTCCTGCGTCAGGTCCTCGGCGTCGTGCTGGTTGCCTGTCAGGCGGTAGGCCAGGCGGTAGACGCGCCCGCTGTGCATGCTGACGATCTCCTCCCACGTGGGCGGAGTCCACGCCTGCCCGTCCGCGTCGGTGGAGAAGGTCGCGGTCTGGGCGTAGGCGCCGGCGTGGCTGCGGTCAGCGGTGTCGTTCACGGATTTCGGCCTGCCCGCCGACCCGAGAAAGCGCCGGAGCACTCCTCCCCGATCCACAGACTGGGCCGCACCTCCCCTGTCGGCTCTGGTGGTGTCCAGTGGAGCCCCTACCATAGCCACCTCGCCCGTTAGCTCCGGATAAGCGGTTTTACCTGAATTTGATCTGGGCTGATACGGCTCATACGGCTGCGTCCGGCCGAACTCGCCGCCCCTCCCGCCTTCGTGATCCAACTGTGTCCCCCCGTCACCGTTCCCACCCCTTCAAACGCACAGTCCCATCTGCGGGTTCCCGCCCGCAGCGGATACAGTCACGCCGAAGCACATCGTGGGGATGAGGAGAGGGTCATTACCGGCAACCGGCAGGCAAGCTGGGCGTTCGCCGACGCCTACGCCGCCGAGGACGACGCACTGCGCTGGGCGCGGGAGCGGGCCCGTGAGGCAGGGCTGCGCTCGGTGTCGCCCAGCACGGGCGCCGCGCTGCGGTTGCTGGCCGCCACGGTCGACGCGAAGGCGGTCGCCGAGATCGGCACCGGCACCGGCGTCTCCGGTCTGCACCTCCTGCACGGCATGCGCACCGACGGTGTCCTGACGACCGTCGACCCCGAGCCGGAGCACCAGCAGTTCGCCCGGCAGGCGTTCCGCGCCTGCGGGTTCGCGAGCAACCGGGCGCGGTTCATCCCCGGGCGCGCGCTGGACGTGCTGCCGCGGCTCGCGGACGCCGGATACGACCTCGTCTTCTGTGACGGGGATCGGCTGGAACTGCTCGACTATCTAGCTGAATCGTTGCGCCTGCTGCGGCCCGGCGGGCTCGTGGTCTTCGAGGGCGTCTTCGCCAACGGCCGTACCGTCGACTCCGGCCCCCAGCCCACGGAGGTGGTCCGGGTGCGGGAGCTGCTGCGCACGGTGCGCGAGAGCACCGAGATGGTGCCGTCGCTGCTGCCGGTCGGCGACGGGCTGCTGTGCGCCGTCAAGCGCTGACGCTGTGAAAACGACAGTCCCGGCGCCGCACGCGATGCCGGGACTGCCGTAAGGGGCTGCTTGCGGTCAGCTGACGACCTTGTTGAGGGCCTCGCCGAGCGCCAGGGCCTCGTCTGGCGTCAGCTCGACGACGAGGCGCCCGCCGCCTTCGAGAGGAACGCGCATGACGATGCCCCGCCCCTCTTTGGTCACCTCAAGCGGGCCGTCGCCCGTCCGCGGCTTCATGGCCGCCATGCTCGTTCCCCTTCCTGAAACCAGCTCAACCGTCAAAGCCGACGGCCCCTGGGAGGGCACGCGCGGTCCTGCGTGGGACACGCGACACCGGCATCGAACACATTGCTTCCAAGCCATTATCCCGCATCGCAGGACCCGATGACCAACTTCGGACGGCATCGCTTGCGCAACGCGCGCGAGCAAAACCACCCAATTCGGCGTTGTGGCTGCGATACTGCTCCGCCGCATCGCGTTAGGCCGTCCGGGAACGGACCCGGATTCTTTGACGCAGGTCACACCACCCGTCCGGTCCTCGGACGGAGAACTCCGCCATGCTGAGTCCACACGTTCTTGATACGGAGGGGCATTCCATGGCCGACGCGGTGCTGTACGAGGTGACCGACGGACTGGCGATCATCACTCTGAACCGTCCGGAGAAGATGAACGCGCTGAACCTTGAGGCGAAGGCCGCGCTGCGGGACGCCGTCGTCTCCGCCGCCTCCGACGACACCGTGCGGGCGATCCTGCTGACCGCCGCCGGGGACCGGGCGTTCTGTGTGGGGCAGGACCTCAAGGAGCACATCGGGCTGCTGCTGGAGGGTTCGGACGCGGTGATGAGCACCGTCAGCGAGCACTACAACCCGATCGCCCGCGCGCTGACGAGTGCCGCGAAGCCGGTCGTGGCCGCCGTCAACGGGGTCGCCGCCGGCGCCGGGTTCGGGTTCGCCCTCGCCGCGGACTACCGGATCGTCGCGGACACCGCGTCCTTCAACACGTCCTTCGCGGGTGTCGCCCTCACCGCCGACTCCGGCATCTCCTGGACCCTCCCGCGCGTGGTGGGCCCCTCCCGCGCGATGGACCTGCTGCTCTTCCCCCGCAACATCAGTGCCCAGGACGCGCTCGGCCTGGGTATCGCCAACCGTGTCGTCCCCGCCGCCGACCTCCACGCGGAGGCCCTGAAACTGGCCCGCTCCCTGGCCGAGGGGCCGACCGTCGCATACGGCGCCATCAAGGAGTCCGTCGCCTTCGGGTTGACGCACTCGTTGACGGAGACGCTCGACAAGGAGGACGAGTTGCAGACGCGCGCGGGCGCGGCGGAGGACCACAAGATCGCGGTGTCGGCGTTCGTCCACAAGGAGGCGCCGAAGTACGTGGGGCGCTAACCCCGCGCGCCGCAGTCCTTGAGGTGGTCGTTGACCAGCCCGCACGCCTGCATCAGCGCGTACGCCGTCGTCGGCCCGACGAACCTCAGCCCCCGTTTCTTCAGCTCCTTGGCCAGCGCCTTCGACTCGTCCGTGACGGCGGGGACGTCGGCCAGGGACCTGGGCGGCCTGCCGGGTTTCTTCGGGGCGTGGGACCAGATCAGTTCGTCCAGTTCGCCCGGTTTCCAGTCGGCCAGCACGCGCGCGTTGGCCATCGTCGCGTCCACCTTGGCCTTGTTCCGGATGATGCCGGGGTCGTCGAGGAGGCGGGTGCGGTCCTCGTCGGTGAAGGCGGCGACCTTGGCGATCTGGAAGTCGCTGAAGGCGGTGCGGAAGGTGGGGCGGCGGCGCAGGATGGTGATCCAGGAGAGGCCGGACTGGAAGGCCTCCAGGCTGAGGCGCTCGAAGAGGGCGTCGTCGCCGTGGACCGGGCGGCCCCACTCCTCGTCGTGGTACGCGACGTAGTCCGGCGTGGAGAGCGCCCAGGGACAGCGCAGGACGCCGTCCTGGCCCGCGAGGGCGTCGGTCACTGGGTGTCCTCCGGCTGCTTCTCCACGGAGACGCGGGGGGCCGTCAGCGCGGCCTCCAGGTCGGCGATCCGGGCGTCCCGCTCGGCGAGTTCGGCGGCGAGGCGGCCGAGTGCGTCGTCCA
The DNA here is from genome assembly GCF_054880855.1 of Streptomyces sp. S6. Classification (NCBI taxonomy): domain Bacteria; kingdom Bacillati; phylum Actinomycetota; class Actinomycetes; order Kitasatosporales; family Streptomycetaceae; genus Streptomyces; species Streptomyces sp. S6. The sequence goes on from NZ_JBTYMC010000075.1 coordinate 21,168, forward strand.
CGTCGGACATCCGGTAGCCGCGTACGGCGAGCGGGAAGCGGAGGGTGTCGACGTCCGCGCGGGTGACCGGGCGGTCCCACGGGAGCGGGTCGTGCAGCCGCTGCGGCGCTTCCTCCGGCAGCGGTCCCGTGCCCTCCCCGCCGCCCACCACGGCGAGCGTCACCGCGGCGACCACCACGGCGAGCGCGATGACCAGGAACAAGAACATAACCATCGGCGGGCCCCGCTCGAACGTCGGACGTGTGTGCCTCCGATCGTGCCATGCGGGTACGGCGGTTAGGGTCTCAGGCGGCGGATGTCCCGCATCTACTAGGTAGGAGAGGTCACAGGGGATGCTCAGGCTGGGCAGGCGTGAATTCGGTACGCACGAGCCGGTGATCATGGCGATCGTCAACCGGACCCCCGACTCCTTCTACGACCAGGGCGCCACGTACGACGACGAGCCGGCCCTCGCGCGCGTCGCCCAGGCTGTCTCCGAGGGCGCCGCGATCGTCGACATCGGCGGCGTCAAGGCGGGGCCCGGCGAGGAGGTCACCGCCGAGGAGGAGGCCCGTCGGACGGTCGGTTTCGTCGCGGAGGTCCGGCGGCGGTTCCCCGATGTGATCATCAGCGTCGACACCTGGCGGGCGTCCGTCGGCGAAGCCGTCTGCGAGGCCGGCGCGGATCTTCTGAACGACGCGTGGGGCGGCGTGGATCCGGGGCTGGCGGAGGTCGCCGCCCGCCACGGCGCCGGCCTCGTCTGCACCCACGCCGGCCGCTCCGAACCCCGCACCCGTCCGCACCGGGTGGCCTACGACGACGTCATGGCCGACATCCTGGACGTGACCGTCGGCCTCGCCGAGCGCGCGGCCTCTCTCGGCGTCCCCCGCGAATCGATCCTCATCGACCCCGGCCACGACTTCGGCAAGAACACCCGGCACAGCCTGGAGGCGACCCGGCGGCTCGGGGAGATGACCGCGACGGGGTGGCCTGTGCTGGTCTCCCTGTCCAACAAGGACTTCGTGGGCGAGACGCTCGACCGGCCGGTGAAGGAGCGGCTGATCGGGACGCTCGCGACCACCGCCGTGTCGGCGTGGCTGGGGGCGCAGGTGTATCGGGTGCACGAAGTCGCCGAGACACGGCAGGTGTTGGAGATGGTCGCGTCGATCGCGGGGCACCGGCCTCCGGCGGTGGCGCGGCGGGGGTTGGCGTAGGGGTTCACCGGCTGGGCGTTCAGTCGGCGGTGCGGCCCACGTGCTCGATATGGAGGTGCCGGGCCTCTTCGTCGATGCGATACAGAATGCGCCAGGGGCCGTGCCGGAGACGGCGGTGCTGGGTGCCCCAGGCCCGCGACCCTTCCGGCCTGGGGTCCTCGGTGAGCCGATCCGTCACCTGGAGGAGAGAGTCCACGGCCGGGGCGTCGTCCTTCAGGAATCCGACGGCCGCGTTCAGCGCCGTCGGTTCCCACTGGACCTGCCAGGTCACTCCGGGTTCCTCCCCGCCGCTTCGAGGAGTGTCCGCCGCGCCTCGGCATGAGGCACCGGGGTCTCGCCGCGCCCGAGGGCACGATCACGCTCCAGCCGCGCCAGGGCCAGCGCGTCCTCAAGATCCTCAAGCTCGGCCGGGGAGATGAGGACGGCGGTCGGGATACCGCGGTCCGTCAGGGTGATGTGTTCGTGCTGGGCGGCTCGGCGAGCGAGTTCGCCGAGCTTACCCCTCGCTTCAGCGATGGGATATGTAGCAGACATGAATCTACTGTACAGCTAGATGACACTTCATGCGGCGGTGGAGGCTCTCGGCACCGAGCCGGCGCCGAGAGCCCTCGACCGCGCGTTCTACCGCGCCGCCTCCTTGGACACCAACGCCACCGCCTCGTCCACATCGTCCGTCACGTGGAACAGCAGCAGGTCTTTCTCGGACGCCTTCCCCTCGGCGACCAGCGTGTTCTTGAGCCAGTCCACCAACCCGCCCCAGTACTCCGTGCCGAAGAGGACGATGGGGAAGCGGGTGACCTTCTGGGTCTGGACGAGGGTCAGGGCCTCGAAGAGTTCGTCGAGGGTGCCGAGGCCGCCGGGGAGGACCACGAAGCCTTGGGCGTACTTGACGAACATCATCTTGCGGACGAAGAAGTAGCGGAAGTTGAGGCCGATGTCGACGTAGGGGTTGAGCCCCTGCTCGAAGGGCAACTCGATGCCGAGGCCGACGGAGACGCCACCCGCCTCGCAGGCGCCCTTGTTGGCGGCTTCCATGGCGCCGGGCCCGCCGCCCGTGATGACGGCCCAGCCCGCGTCGACCAGCGCGTGGCCGAGCCGGACGCCCGCCTCGTACTCGGGGGACTCCGGCTTCGTCCGCGCGGAGCCGAACACGCTGATCGCGGGCGGGAGTTCGGCGAGCGTGCCGAACCCCTCGATGAACTCCGACTGGATGCGCAGGACCCGCCAGGGGTCGGTGTGGACCCAGTCGGAGGGGCCGCCGGCGTCCAGGAGGCGCTGGTCCGTCGTACTCGCCGTGACTTGGGAGCGCCTTCGCAGGACCGGGCCCAGACGCTGTTCTTCCGGCTTGGGGGTTCCCTCGACCGTCATATTGCGCTCCCTCCGACGTGCTGGTGTTCCGTACCCCAGCCTAGATCCGCGGGGGTTACGGACGGGGGACATCAGCGTGTCAGCCAGGTCCTGAGCCGCTCCTCGGCGTGCAGGACCTTCGCCGTCTCGACGCGTTCGTCCCGCTTGTGCGCCAACAGGGGGTTGCCGGGGCCGTAGTTGACCGCTGGGACGCCCAACGCCGAGAACCGACTCACGTCCGTCCAGCCGAACTTGGGGCTCGGGGTGCCGCCGACCGCCTCGACGAACGCCGCCGCGGCCGGGTGGGAGAGACCGGGAAGGGCGCCGGGACTGTGGTCGGTGACGGTGAACTCCTCGTAGCAGCCCGCGAACACCTCACGGACGTGCGCGATCGCCTCGTCCTCGCCGCGGTCCGGCGCGTAGCGGAAGTTGACGGTGACGACGCACTCGTCCGGGATGACGTTCCCCGCCACGCCCCCGGTGATCCCGACGGCGTTGAGGCCCTCGCGGTACTCCAGGCCGTCGATGACGGGACGGCGCGGCTCGTACGACGCGAGGCGGGCCAGGATCGGGGCGGCGGCGTGGATGGCGTTGGCGCCCATCCAGGAGCGGGCGGAGTGGGCGCGCTCGCCCCGGGTCGTCAACTGCACGCGCAGCGTCCCCTGGCAGCCGCCCTCGACCTGGCCGTCGGACGGCTCCAGGAGGACCGCGAAGTCGCCGGCCAACCACTCGGGGTGGGCGCGGGCGACGTGGCCGAGGCCGTTGCGGGTGGCCTCGACCTCCTCGTTGTCGTAGAAGATGAAGGTGAGGTCCCGGTTGGGCGCTGGCACCGTCGCCGCGATGCGGAGCTGGACCGCCACCCCGGACTTCATGTCGCAGGTGCCGCACCCCCACAGGACGCCGTCGGCGTCGAGCCGGGAGGGGACGTTGTCCGCGATCGGGACGGTGTCGATGTGGCCGGCGAGGATCACCCGCTCCGGCAGGCCGAGTTCGGTGCGGGCGACGACGTTGTTGCCGTGGCGGTCGACCCTCAGATGCGGAAGGGCGCGCAGGGCGGCCTCGATCGCGTCCGCGAGGGGCTCTTCCGTGCCGCTCTCGGAGGGGAAGTCGACGAGACGCGCGGTGAGCGCGGCGGCATCCAGCGTGAGGTCAAGTGGGGTGTCGGCCATGGCATCGACCCTAACGCGCCAAGCCGTGCGCCCAGTCTTCCCACCTGGCTCTCGGGAAACCGTACTCTCCAGTACCTTGTACGCGTGTCAGCCCCGTCCCCCTCTCCCAAGCGCCGTGGCCGCGCGTTCCGTTCCCTCGCCGCGGTCGTCGTCCTGCTCGCCGTCGCGGGCTATGTGGTGGTGCAGTACATCACCGGCGGCACCGGTGATCCGGGCTGCAAGGTCGTCGCCGAGAAGGGTGGCGCGACCTACGAGTTCACGCCGGAGCAGGCCGTGAACGCGGCGACGATCACAGCCGTCGGCACGAACCGGGGCATGCCGCAGCGGGCGGTGACGATCGCGCTGGCGACCGCGCTCCAGGAGTCCGGGCTGCGCAACCTCCCGCACGGCGACCGGGATTCGCTCGGCCTCTTCCAGCAGCGGCCCTCGCAGGGGTGGGGCACCGAGGCGCAGGTCCAGGACCCGGCGTACTCGGCGAACATCTTCTACGAGCACCTCGAAAAGGTCCGCGGCTACACCGACCTCCCCCTCACCGTCGCAGCTCAGCGCGTCCAGCGCAGCGGGTATCCGGACGCGTACGCCAAGCACGAACCCGACGCGACGGTCCTCGCCGCCGCGCTGACCGGCCGCTCCGCCGCGACCCTGACCTGCACCGGACGGCCCGACGCGACCGTCGTCAAGACCGGCGCGGACGCCGTACGGGCCGCGCTGGTGCGGGACTTCGGGCGCGAGGCGGTCCAGTCGGCGGGGACGGCGTCCTCGGCGGGCGCGAAGGACGAGGGGCCCACCGCCCTGAGCGGCGGCCAGACCGTGTCGCTCCCGGTCGTCGGCGACACGTCCTCCGCCGGGCGCTCGGTGCCCGAGCGGGGGTGGCAGCTCGCGCACTGGGCCGTCGCCAACTCCTCGGCGCTGCACATCCAGCGGGTCAGTTACGCCGGGAAGACGTGGGTCGCCGGGAACAGCGACAGCAAGTGGCGGCCGGCCGGTACGAGCAGGGCGGGCGGCAGCGAGTCGGTGCGGATCACGACCGATCAGTAGTACGAGGGGTCAGCCCTGCGGGGTACGGGTGGTGGAGTGGGGTGGCGGGATATCGGCCCCTGGGGGCCCTCGTCGTCGTCCCCCTCGAATCCCTTGGGAACACAGGGGTTCAGTGGGGTCGTGAGGTTTCGGGGACGACGGTCTTTGCCCGTTTTTATCCACAGCCGATAATGCGACGCATTGCCAGGTCTTTGCGTTCGGGGTTCGCAACCTTCCTGGGGCTTCGGGGTGTTCTCACGGCGTCAGAGTCCGAACCAGCTTGCTAGGAGCGACATGTCCTCCCTTCCCCTGACCCGTCGGATCGCCCGTGCCGTCGCGTACGCGTTGTACGAGGTGATCGAGGAAACCGGCTGCGTCGCCCTCTTCCACACCGGCCAG
>NZ_JBTYMC010000076.1:0-26090 GCF_054880855.1 Streptomyces sp. S6
AACAGGTTCCGGCGGCCGGACAGAACAGCGGGAAGACAACCCAGCAGGGCGTCAGTCAGTGGCTGGGCCACGATCACCGGAACCTGAGTATCAGCATCAATGTCAGTGGCGTACGGCAGACTCGGAGGTGTGCGAGAGATTCATGTCATCGGTATCGGCGCGGGAGACCCGGAGCACCTGACGTTGCAGGCGGTCAGGGCGATGCGGGGGACGGACGTGTTCTTCGTCCTGGACAAGGGGGAGGTGAAGAGCGACCTCACGGATCTGCGGAGGGAGATGCTGAGGGAGCATGTGCCGCAGGGGACGTACCGGGTCGTCGAGGCCCGTGACCCCGAGCGGGACCGTACGGCGGGTTCCGCCGCGTACTCCCCCGCCGTCGGCGACTGGCGCACGGCCCGCGCGGACATCTACGAGCGCCTGATATCCGACGAGTTGACGGAGACGCAGACCGGCGCGTTCCTCGTCTGGGGGGACCCCGCGCTCTACGACAGCACGATCGCGATCCTCGACGAGGTCCTCGCCCGCGGCACGGTCGCCTTCTCGTACGACGTCGTCCCGGGCGTCAGCAGCGTCTCGGCGCTCGTCGCCCGGCACCGGACGGGGCTGAACCGCGTGGCACGCCCGGTCCAGATCACCACCGGCCGGCGGCTCGCGGAGGGCTTCCCGGAGGGGGTGGACGACGTGGTGGTGATGCTGGACGCGCACCAGGCGTTCCGGGGGTGCACGGAGGACGACGTCGACATCTACTGGGGCGCCTACATCGGCACACCGGACGAGATCCTCGTCTCCGGCCCGATCGCCGAGGCGGGGCCCCGGATCGAGGAGCTGCGGGCCGAGGCCCGGGAGCGCAAGGGCTGGATCATGGACACGTATCTGCTGCGCCGCAGACCGAAGGAGAGCTGAGGGGGGACACCCCGCGAAAATCCCCCCACTCGGCCCTCCCCGCATGCGCTCCCCACCCCCCGGCGCGAAGGTGGCCCCGTGACCGTCACCCAGGATGCCCCGCCCACCCCCGGCCCCCCGGTCCTCGACCCCCGCCGCCGCAACGTCGTCTTCGTGACGATCGTCCTCGGCATGCTGCTCGCGGCGCTGGACCAGACGATCGTGGGGACGGCGCTGCCGACGATCGTGTCGGATCTGGGCGGCGCCTCGCACATGTCGTGGGTGGTGACGTCGTACCTCCTGGCGGAGACGGTCGCGACGGTGCTGGTCGGCAAGTTCGGTGACCTCTTCGGCCGGAAGGTCGTCTTCCAGGTCTCGGCGATCGTGTTCATCACGGGCTCGTTCCTGTGCGGTCTGGCGACGAACATGCCGCTGCTGATCGCGTGGCGGGCGGTGCAGGGCATCGGTGCGGGCGGCCTGATGGTGACGGCGATGGCGCTGATCGCGGACGTCATCCCGCTCAGGGAGCGCGGCAAGTACCAGGGCGCGATCGGCGCGGTGTTCGGCGTGGCGACGGTGATCGGCCCGCTCCTCGGCGGCCTGTTCACGGACCATCTGTCGTGGCGGTGGGCGTTCTACGTGAACGTCCCCATCGCGATCGCCGTGGTGATCGCGGCGGCGCGGACGATCCCGGTGGTGAGGTCGGCGTCCCGCCCGGTGATCGACTATCTCGGCATCGCGCTGGTCGCGGCCGGCGCGAGCGCGCTGATCCTGGCGACGAGCTGGGGCGGCAACGAGTACGCGTGGGGCTCCGGGACGATCGTCGGACTGTTCGCCGGCGGGGTGGTCGCGCTCGGCCTGTTCTGCCGGGTGGAGACGCGGGCGGCGCAGCCGATGCTGCCGATGCGGCTGTTCCGGAACCCGGTGTTCACGGTGTGCTCGGTGCTCAGCTTCATCGTGGGGTTCGCGATGCTCGGCGCGATGACGTACCTGCCGAGCTATCTCCAGTACGTGGACGGCGATTCGGCGACCGTGTCCGGGGTGCGGACGCTGCCGATGGTGATGGGCCTGCTGATCGCGTCGATCGTGAGCGGGAACGTCGTCAGCCGGACCGGGAAGTACCGGATGTTCCCGATCGCCGGGTCGGTCGTCATGGGGTTCGGGCTGTTCCTGATGTCCCTGATGGGGCCGGGGACGGGCGCGTGGCTGGAGTCGCTGTACATGTTCGTCCTCGGCACGGGGATCGGGCTGTGCATGCAGGTGCTGACGATCGCCGTGCAGAACACCGTCGAGTACGCCGACCTCGGCACCGCGACCTCGGGCGTCACCTTCTTCCGGACGCTGGGGAGTTCCTTCGGGACGGCCGTCTTCGGCACGATCTACGCGAACACGCTGACCCCGAACCTGCGGGACGGCGTCGCGGAGGCGGCGGCGACGGGGGCGGCGGACCCGGCGTCGCTCGCGAAGGCCGCGACGAGTCCGGACGGTGTGCACGCGCTGCCCGCGAAGGCCGCCGCGCCGATCGTCGGCGCGTACGCGGACACCATCCAGACGGTGTTCCTGTGGACGGTCCCGGTCGCGGCGCTCGGTGTCCTGGTCGCGCTCTTCCTCAAGCAGGTCCCCCTGCGCGACAGCGCCCGCGCGGGCTCCACCGACATGGGCGAGGGCTTCGCCTCCCCGGGCGGCGCGGACTCCCGGCGGGTCCTGGAGACCTCGGTCGCGAAGATCATCGGCAGTACGGACCTGGCCACCACCCGCCGGATCGTCGAGGAGTCGGACACCCGGCTCGACGCGGCCGGCGCCTGGGCGGTGATGCAGGTCGAGATCTTCACCCGCCTCGTCGGCCACGCGAGCCTCGGCCTCATCGCCGCGCGCCGCCACCTCCCGCCGGAGGTCCTGCTCCCCGTCTTCGACCGCATGACCGACGAGGGCTACCTCACCCGCGACGGCTCCCTCCTCTCCCACACCCCCGCCGGCACCCGCGAGGCCCGCCTCATCACCGAGGCGTGGGGGACCTGGCTGCGGGCCCGCGTCGAACAGGACCTGGGCCGACCGCCCACCGGCGACCTCCACGCGGTGGTCGACTCGATCGCCAAGCAGTTGCTGGTGGAGGACCTAAGCAGTGGCGTACGGGAACGGCGGGAGCCGGCACCGGCGAGCTGAGGGCCAGGCCGGTCCCCCACGTCGCCATGGGCCCCTCCGTTTCCAGGACACGCGCAAGAAACCGCACCACCAGCTCCGCGCCGACACCCGCCACGGCACGATCTGGGCCTACAACCTCGAACACCTCACCCTGCTCCGCGACCCCGTGGCCACAGACCTGCACGAACACCGCCGCATGACGTACGTCGCCCGCCTCCCCGCCTGGATCAAATCCGCCAAGAACCGCACGGAGATCCTCCGGACGATCGACCGCCTCCGCGCGACGGTCGTCAACCCCTGAGCCACTCCAGGACGCCGGCGACATCCCCGACGACCGTCACACCGGACGGCGGCGCGGGACGCCGTACGACGACGACGGGCACCCCCGACTCCCGTGCGGCCACCAGCTTCGCGGCCGTCGCCGCACCCCCGCTGTCCTTCGTGACGACGACGTCGATCCGGCGTTCACGCAGCAGCCGGAGTTCGTCGTCGAGGCTGAACGGCCCCCGCGCGAGCAGGACTTCGCAGTCGGCCGGCAGCGGCGGATCCGGCGGTTCGACGGACCGAGCGACGAAGTGCACCCCGGTGACGTGAGCGAACGCGGCCAACTCCAGCCGCCCGGTGGTCAACAGAACCCGGCGTCCGAGTCGAGGCACCAGCGCGGCGGCCTCCGCGACGGTCCCGACGTCGTACCACCGGTCCCCCGCCCCCGCCTCCCACCCCGGCCTCCGCAGCACGACCAACGGCACCCCGGTCCCGGCGGCTGCGGCGACGGCGTTGCGGGTGATCCGGGAGGCGAAGGGGTGGGTGGCGTCCACCAGCGCGGTCACCTGGTGCTCCCGCAGCCACACCTCCAGCCCGGCAACCCCACCGAACCCCCCGACCCGCACATCCCCGGCGAGCGCACCGGGCCGGGAGACACGCCCGGCGAGCGAGGTCGTGACCCGTACACCGCTCGACGCGGCCGACGGGGAGACAGGGCAGACAGACGAACCCGACGCCACCACTCCCGCCGGCAGAGCCGGCGGGGCAACACCCTCACCCGACGACCCCGTCGACGCGGCCGGCCAGGACGCACGGCACCTCTGCAAGGCCGCCGCAGCCACTCCCGTCGGCAGGCCGGCACCGTCGGCCGGCGAGGCCGCCGTATCCACCCCGGCCCGCCGAAAGGCACCCCCGGCCCCCCGCACCCCGGCCAGCGCCGCGGCCAACTCCCGTGCCTCGGTCGTCCCGCCCAGGATCAGCACATGCATGCCCCGACCCTACGAGACGCCCGCCACAGCGCACCCCCCTGCCCGGTTGTTAACCTGGGCCGCCCTTTTCCCCAGGTGAGGAACACGACGACGTATGACGGCAAGCCCGCCGCACCCCTTGTTCCTCGGCGCGTCCCTGGAGATGACCGGCAAGGACGCCCCGGCGCTCAAGAACACGTCGCTCGCCCCCGGCACCCGCGTCAACATCACGCACCTCGCGACCGAGGACCTGGCCACCAGGGTGGAGGCGGTGCGGGCGGTCCGTGAGCTGGGCCTGACCCCCGTGCCCCACCTCTCGGCCCGCCGCCTGCGCTCGACGGAAGAGCTGGACGAGACGCTGGGCGCACTGGGTACGGAGGACGTCTTCGTGGTCGCCGGTGACCCCGCCACCCCGCACGGCCCGTACGCCGACGCGCTCGCCGTCATCCGCTCGGGCCTCCTCGAACAGCACGGGGTCCGGCACGTCGGCATCGCGGGCTACCCGGAGGGCCACCCGGCGATCGACACCCCGGCGCTGTGGTCGGCGCTGGAGGCGAAGGCGGCGGCGCTGGAGGAGCGGGGCCTGACGGGGAGCGTGATCACGCAGTTCGGCTTCGCGGTGGACCCGGTGCCGGCGTGGCTGGCGGAGACCCGGCGCCGGGGCGTGGGCCTGCCGGTGCGGATCGGCGTCCCGGGCCCGGCCGGCGTCCGCCGCCTCCTGTCGTACGCCCGCCGCTTCGGCGTCACGACGAGCGCGGGGATAGCCCGCAAGTACGGTTTCTCCTTGACGCAGCTGATGGGGACGGCGGGCCCGGACCGTTTCCTGAAGGCGCTGGCGGCGAAGCTGTCACCGGAGGAACACGGCGAGGTCGCCCTGCACCTCTACACGTTCGGCGGCCTGGAGGCGACCTCCTCGTGGCTCACCGCAGCAGCAGCTGCAACCCTCCCAGCACAGTCGCCGCGATCACCAGCCGCTCGAACAACCGCTGGTTGATCCGGTCCACGGCCCACCGTCCGAGCACCGCCCCCGGCACGACGAACAGCACCAGCGCCGCGTCCAGCAGCAGCGAGTTCCCGTCGATGAGCCCGAGCCCGGCGCTGAAGGGCACCTTCGTCACGTTGACGATGAGGAAGAAGAACGCGGACGTCCCCAGGAACCCCAGCTTCCGAAAGCCAGCGGACAGCAGATACATGGACATGACCGGCCCCCCGGCGTTCGCGACCATCGTCGTGAACCCCCCGAGCACCCCGTACGACCGCGCCTTGTACCTCCCCGCCCGGGTGGCGACCGCGTCGGGGTCGTCCGGCGTCTCCGCGTGCCGCCTGCGCCACACCGTGACGCCCGCCATCAGCAGCAGGATCGCCCCGATCGAGGTGCGGACGACCCCGTCGTCGGCCCACAGCAGGAACACCGTCCCGACGACCACCCCCGCCGCGACGGCCGGGAAGAGCCGCCACAGGGTGGGCCAGTGGGCGTGCCGCCGGTAGGTGAGGACGGCCAGGACGTCCCCGGCGATCAGGATCGGCAGCAGCACGCCGGTGGAGGCGCGGGCCGGCAGGACCGCCGCGAAGACGGCGAGGCTGACGGTGTTGGCGCCGCTGACGGCCGTCTTGGAGAAGCCGACCAGGAGGGCGGCGAGGGCGAGGGCGGCGAACTCCCAGCCGGTGATGTGCCACAGAGTCATCGTGTCCATTGCGTTGACCGATGCTATGCCCACGCATCTGGGGTAGGTAAGGAGCGTCTCGCCGCCTGAGACCTTTCTCTCTGGAGGAGCCCATGGCCGACGTCCGTCTCCTGCCCGGCACCCGTGGCCGGATCGCGGTGCACACCTGGCCCCGCCCGGCACCCCGGTACCTCGCCCTGCTGGTCCACGGCTACGGCGAACACCTGGGCCGGTACGAGGAGTTGGCCGGGGTGCTGCACGCGCACGGCGCGGCCGTCATGGGCCCGGACCACGCCGGGCACGGGCTCTCGGACGGGGAGCGGGTGCTGGTCGAGGACTTCGAGGACGTCGTCACGGACGCCGAGTCGGTCCTGGATCTGGCGCGGGCCGAGTATCCGGGGGTGCCGCCGGTCGTCGTCGGCCATTCGATGGGTGGCCTGATCGCGGCCCGTCTCGCCCAGCGCCGGGCCGCCGATCTCGCCGCGCTGGTCCTGTCGGGTCCGGTGCTCGGGGAGTGGTCGCTGCCGGGTCGGCTCCTGGCACACGCCGAGATCCCGGACATCCCCATCAGCCCGGCCGCGCTCTCCCGGGACCCGACCGTCGGGGTGGCGTACGAGGCGGATCCGCTGGTGTGGCACGGGCCGATGAAGCGGCCGACGCTGGAGGCGTTCGCGAAGACGCTGGGGACGGTCGCGGGCGCCGGGGGCGTGGGGCGGCTGCCGGTGCTGTGGCTGCACGGGGAGGAGGACCGGCTGGTGCCGCTCGCGGAGAGCCGGCCGGGGGTGGCGGCGCTCAGTGGCGGGGCGCTGACGTCGCGGGTCTATGCGGGGGCCCGGCACGAGGTGTTCGCGGAGACGAACCGGGTGGAGGTGTTCGGGGACCTCACGGGGTTCCTGGACGGTGCTGTAGCTCCGTGAGGGCGGCCGACACCAGGGTCTGTGCGCCCGGTACGAGGACCGACAGGTCGGGGGCGAACAACGGGCTGTGGTTTCCCGGCACGTTGGCGAGTCTCGACGTCAACTCCTCGCCGTCGGCGGCCTCCCAGACGTCCGCCGGGGTCGTCGTCACGTACCAGTAGTCGTACGGCACCCCTTCGGGCGCGAGGAGGGAGAAGTCCTCGCTGCCCATGACCGGCCCGAAGTCGAACACGGCCTGCTCGCCGAAGAGTTGGCGATGCGTGTCGGCCACCCGCCGGTCGGTGTCAGGGTCGTTGACGGTGACGGGATAGCCGCCGGAGAACACGACGTCCGGCGGCTTCGGACAACCGGCCGCCGCGCACTCCCCGTCGACGATCCGCCGGATCGCACCGAGCACCTTCTCCCGCGTACTCCCGTCCCTGGTACGGACGTTGAGGGAGAGCCGCGCCTCGGCGGGGATGATGTTGTGGCCGGTCCCGGCGTGGAAGGCGCCCACGGTGAGGACGGCGGACTCGCTCGCGGCGATCTCGCGGGCGACGACGCTCTGGAGCCGGGTGACGATGTGCGCGGCGGTGACGACGGGGTCGACGGTGGACTCGGGGCGTGAGCCGTGGCCGCCGACGCCGTGCACGACGACGTCGACGTCGTCCGAGGCGGCCATGGTGAGGCCGGGGGTGTGGGGGTACCACCCGGCGAGTCCCGGGGCGGCGTGCTGGCCGAGGACGACATCCGGACGGGGGAAGCGCTCGTGCAGCCCGTCCGCGACCATCGCCGCCGCCCCTCCCCCGCTCTCCTCGGCGGGCTGCCCGACGGCGACGACCGTCCCCGACCAGACGTCCCGCCCGCCCGCCAGCGCCTCGGCTGCGGCCGTCAGCCACGTGACGTGCAGATCATGTCCGCAGGCGTGCATGATCCCGTCCACGGCGGACGCGTACGGCAGCCCCGTCGCCTCCCGCACCGGCAGCGCGTCCATGTCGGCCCGCAGCCAGACGACCGGCCCGGCACCGTTCCTCAACACCCCGACGACCCCGGTCCCACCCACCCCCTCCGTCACCTGGTACCCCGCCCCCTTGAGCCGCGCGGCGAGTTTCCCCGCGGTGCGGTGCTCCTGGAAGGCGAGTTCCGGGTGACGGTGCAGGTCACGGTAGAAGTCGGCGAGGCGGGCGGGGTCGACGGCGGAGGTGAGGGCGAGGGTGAGGCGGGCGGGGGCGGACGTGGCGGGCGGGCCGGGGGTGGAGCCGGACGGCCCGGGCAGGCCCTGGGCACCGGGCCCGACCGGCTCGGACACCCCGTGCGCGAGGCGGGCCGAGGTGGACGTGACAGACAGACCGGGGGCGGAACCGGACGGCCCGGACACACCCTGAGCACCGGGCCCGAGCGGCTCAGACATGCCGCGAGTGGGCCGGGACAGCTCGGACACGTCGTGCGTGAGGCGGGTGGGGTCGGACATGCGGCTTCCCTCCGGGCGCGGGTGCGGCGGCGGCCGGCACGCGGTGGCCGTCCTGCCGCGCACGCTACCCGCAACGCCCCTCACCCCGGCGGCTCTGCGGACGACGTGGCTCGGGTGCGGGTCCCCTTCGCTGCGAGCGGCCTCTCCCGCGACTCCTCCACAAGCCGCACGCCGCGGGCGGTGTCGGCGAGGAGCTTGCCGTGGCGTTTGCGGGGTCGTGAACGGGGGCCGTGTTCAGGGCAGTTGTGTCCAGGGCGGTGACGTCGGCGGGTCTGCCGGGGTGAGGGAGCCGGTGCGGTCCTCGACGCGGGCGCGGTCGGCGGTGAAGGCCGCGCGGATCTGGGCGGGCATCGCCGAGGACGGTGGTGACGACGTCGATGCCGAGCGAGGGCCGCAGTCCGAGGGAGAGGGCCTCGGCAAGGAGCGGCCGACCGTGTGCCGTCTACAGCTCTGCCTGCGGGGCGATCGACACCGTGCCGCCGCCACCGCTGTTCGCCGAGGTGGCAGCAGTGCACGTACGTCGTGCCGGGGCCGGGTGACCGGGGCAGGTGGCGGCGGTTGGACGAGGGTCCCGCCGCGTGGCACGCCCCAAAGCCACGCAGGCCGGCGCCGGCGACGACAGCCCGCCCGAGCCCCGCCCGGGTCAAGCCGCCCGGCTCACCCCGCCGGCTCCCCTCCGCCCAGGCCGAGAACCCGGGCGATGGTCCGCAGGACCCCGTTCTCGTTGTTGGACGGCGCCATGTGGCGGGCCCGGCGGATCACCTCCGGATGTGCGCCAGCCATGGCGTAGGACCAGTCGGCGGCGTCGAGCATTTCGAGGTCGTTGAGGTAGTCGCCGAAGACCATGGTCTGGGCCGGGGTGATGCCGAGGTCGGACTGGAGGCGGCGCAGGGCGGTGCCCTTGTCGGCGGCGGGGTTCATGATGTCGACCCAGCGTTCGCCGGAGACGACGACCTGGTGGGTGCGGGTGAAGGCGGTGAAGGCGGGTGCGACGTCGCGTTCGGCGGAGCCGAAGGTGTGGAGGGCGACCTTGATGACGTCGTCGGAGACGGAGCTGACATCGTCGACGATCTCGTTGCGCAGGTAGTAGCGCCGGACCTCCGACAGGAACGCCGGATCCGTCTGCTCGACGTACGCGGACCGCTTCCCGCAGACGACGACCCCCACGTCGACCCCGCTCGCGGCGAGCCGCCGCACGGTGCGGACGACCTCGGCGGCGGCCTCGGGCGCGACGGTGTCGGAGCTGAGCTCAAGGCCGTCGCGTACGACGTACGTGCCGTTCTCGGCGATGAAGACCATGCCCTCGCTGAGCCCGGTGAAGTCCCGCTCCAGGGTTGCGTACTGGCGTCCGCTGGCCGGGGTGAAGAGGATGCCGCGCTCGCGGAGCAGCCGCAGCATGTCCCCGAGGCCCTCCGGGGTCCGTTTCTCGTCGTCGAGGAGCGTCCCGTCCATGTCGGTGACGATCAGGCGGATGTCGGGGGCGGACGGCCCGGCCGGGACGGTGTCCGGGGTGAGCTGGGGCGCGGCGGAGTAGGGCATGTCCTGCTTTCCGTACGGGGGCGGTCCGATCTTCACACTACCGGGGCACTCGAAAGGCGACCCGAACCGGCACGCCTCACGCCGCCTCGGCCCCTCACCCGTGAAACCCTGTCCCAACAGCCCGACTTGCCCGAGGAGGCCCCGTATGACCACCCTCGCCGACCCCACCCCCGGCGGCAGGCCGGGTGACGTCGAGCGGGCCGGAGCGCTCGCCGAGGAGCTGACCGCCCGCAAGGTCCACGGCGTCGTCCTCGCCTACGTGGACACGGCCGGTGTGCACCGCGTCAAGACGGTCCCCACGGCGAAGCTCCCCTCGGCGGCGGCCTGGGGCGTCGGCATGTCCCCGGTCTTCGACACGTTCCTGGCGAACGACCACATCGTCGCGACGGACGTCCTCGGCTCCCCGGACGGCGACCTGCGCCTGTACCCGGACCTCGACCTGCTGACGGTGCTGGCCGCGCAGCCCGGCTGGGCGTGGGCGCCGGTCGACCGGATCACGCAGGACGGCACCCCGCACCCGGGCTGCTCCCGCACGGCCCTGCGCAGGATCGAGGAGCGGGCGGCCCTGGAGCACGGCCTGACCTTTCGCGCGGCGATCGAGATCGAGTGGATGCTCGGCCTGGACACCGCCCCGCCGGGCGAGTTCGTGCCGGTGACGACGGCCCCGGCGTACGGCGCGACGCGCCAGGTGGAGCTGGGGGCGTTCCTCGCGGACCTGCTGGAGGCGTGCGCGGCCCAGGAGTTGGACGTCGACCAGGTCCATCCGGAGTACGCGGCGGGCCAGTTCGAGATCTCGGTGGGGTGTGCGGACCCGGTCGCGGCGGCGGACCGCAGCGTCCTGACCCGGCAGACGATCCGCGCGGTCGCCGGGCAGCACGGCCTGCGCGTGTCGTTCGCCCCCGCCGTGGCCGCGACGGGTGTCGGCAACGGCGGCCACGTCCACCTCTCCGCCTGGCGCGACGGCCGCAACCTGCACACGGGCGGCGACCGCAGGCACGGCCTCACCCCGGACGCGGAGTCCTTCGCGGCCGGCATCCTCGCCCACCTGCCCGCCCTGATGGCGGTCACCGCCCCCAGTCCCGCCAGCTATCTCCGTCTCAAGCCGTCCCAGTGGGCCGGGGTGTTCACCGCGTGGGGCCTGGAGACCCGGGAGACGGCCCTGCGGCTGGTCCCCGGCACGAAGGGCCACCGCGCCGAGCAGGCGAACCTGGAGGTCAAGCCGATCGACCTGGCCGCGAACCCGTACGCGGCGCTGACCTGCCTGATCGCCGCCGGTCTCGACGGCCTGGCCGGCCGGATGAGCCTCCCGGAGGAGACGAAGGGCGATCCGGCCGGGCTCGACGCGCAAGACGCGGCGATCAAGAAGGTCCGCCGCCTCCCCTCCCAACTCCCCGAGGCCATCGCCGAGTTCCGTGAGGACAAGGTCCTGCGCACTGCCCTCGGCCCGGTCCTCGCGGACGCGGTGACGGCCGTCCGGCAGGGCGAACTCGACGCCGTCGAGGGCCTGGACGACGACCGGGTCGCCGCCGCCTACCGCTGGGTCTACTGACGTGTCCGTCCACGAGGCGCTCGCCGAACTGGAGTTGGTGGACCACCACTGCCACGGCGTGGCCGCCCACGACCTCGACCGCCCGGCCTTCGAGTCCCTCCTCACCGAGGGTGGTGTCACCCCCTTCGACACCCCCACGGGCATCGCGGTCCGCCGCCACTGCGCCCCCGTCCTCGACCTCCCCCCGCACGCGCCGCCGGACGAATACCTGGCCAGGCGTGCCGAGTTGGGCGCCGAGGAGGTCAACCGCCGTTTCCTGCACGCCTCCCGGACCCACACCTTCTGCGTCGACACCGGCCACACCCCGATCCCCCTCACGACCCCGGCCGAACTCGCGCACGCGGCAAGGGGAACGGCGTACGAGGTGGTCCGACTGGAGTCGGTCGCGGAGAAGTTGAAGGCGGACGGGGTCGAACCGGACGCCTACGCCGAGGAGTTCACGCGGGCCGTCCACGACGCCGCGCAAGGCCCCCGGGTCGTCGCCGTGAAGTCGGTCGCCGCCTACCGCACCGGGTTCGCCCTGGACCCGACACGCCCGGGGCCCGAGGAGATCACGCGGGCCGCGCGCGGCTGGCTGGCGGGAGAAGGGCGCCTCGACGACGACGTCCTCGTCCGCCATCTGCTGTGGACGGCCGTCGGGCTGGGGGTGCCGCTCCAGTTGCACACCGGGTTCGGGGACGGGGACATCCGGCTGCACCGGGCGGATCCGAGCCTTCTCACGGACTGGCTGCACGCGATCCCGGACAGGGTGCCGGTGATGCTGCTGCACTGCTGGCCGTTCCAGCGGCAGGCGGCCTATCTGACCTCGGTGTTTTCGCAGGTGTACCTGGATGTGGGGCTGACTTTGCACCATGTGGGGCCGGTGCGGGCGCGGGCGGTGCTGGCGGAGGCGCTGGAGATCACACCGTTCGGCAAACTCCTGTACAGCTCGGACGCCTATGGTGTGGCCGAGTTCTACGCGCTCGGCGCGCTGGCGTTCCGCCGGGGTCTCGGGGACCTTCTCCAGGGCCGGGTGGACGCGGGTGAGCTGAGTCCGCACGACGCGGTGCGGCTGGCCCGGTGGGCGGGCGCGCAGAACGCACGCCGGATCTACCGGCTGTCCGACCGGTTCTGAAAGTATGATCAAGCAATGTCTGACATGACCGAGACCACGCCCGGTTGGCTGAGCCAGGACGAGCTCGAACTGGCCCGCGCCCGGATGCCGATCCTGTACGTCGAGGCCGTGCCCGTCCGGGTGGACGACCGGGGCGAGATCACCAGCATCGGCCTGCTCCTGCGCATCGGACCGGACGGCGATGTCAGCCGGACCCTGGTCTCGGGCCGGGTCCTGCACCACGAGCGCGTCCGTGACGCCCTCCTGCGCAATCTGGAGAAGGACCTCGGGCCGGTGGCGCTGCCCCGGCTGCCGGCCGCGCTCCAGCCGTTCACCGTCGCCGAGTACTTCCCCACGCAGGGCGTCACGCCGTACCACGACCCGCGTCAGCACGCGGTGTCGCTCGCGTACATCGTGCCCGTGACCGGTGACTGCCAGCCCCGCCAGGACGCCCTGGACCTGGTCTGGTTCGAGCCGCAGGAGGCGGCCTCCCCGGCCGTGCAGAGCGAGATGCCGGGCGGGCACGGCTTCCTGCTGCGCCAGGCGCTGGCCCACGTCGGCCTGTCGGCCTCCTGATGCCGTTCCCCTCCCAGCGCAGCAGCCCCTGCACGCTCGTCGTGTGCAGGGGCTGCTGCTGCGGCGACCGCCGCAAGAACCCCGGCTTCGACCACGCCTGGCAGCTCGACCGGCTCCGGGCCGCCGCCGCGTCCTCGGGCGGCACGTTCACCGTCCGCACGACCGACTGCCTCGGCCCCTGCGACCAGGCCAACGTCATCGTCGTCCAGCCCTCCTCCACTGCCCGCCGCGCCGGCGCCCGCTCCGTCTGGATCGGCTTCGCCACGGACGACGACGCGACGGAGGAACTCATCGGGTGGGCCGAGGCGGGCGGCCCCGGTGTCGCCGAGCCGCCGACGACGCTGGAGATGCAGTTCGTGAAGGCACCGAGGGGGAGCCGGGCGCGGTCGCGGAAGTGAGGGGGTGGGGACGACGACGTCCCCACCCCCTGCGGCCCCTTCCCCCCCCTCACCTCACGTCCTCACCCCCGCCGGATCGGCCGCATCCGAGTCGTCGAGGAACCCGCCCGACTGGTGCTGCCACAGCCGTGCGTACGCCCCTTGCGCCGCGAGCAGCTCTGGGTGGCTGCCCTGTTCGACGATCCGCCCCCGGTCGAGGACGACGAGGCGGTCCATGCCGGCGACGGTGCTGAGGCGGTGGGCGACGACCAGCGTGGTGCGGCCCTCCATGAGGCGCCACAGGGCGTCCTGGACGAGGATCTCGCTCTCGGAGTCGAGGGCGCTGGTGGCCTCGTCGAGGAGGAGGATCGGGGCGTCGCGCAGGATCGCGCGGGCGAGGGCGACGCGCTGGCGCTGTCCGCCGGAGAGCTTGATGCCGCGTTCGCCGACCATCGTGTCGAAGCCGTCGGGCAGCGCGTCGGCGAACTCCGTGACGTGGGCGGCCTCGGCGGCGGCGCGGATCTCCGCGTCGGTGGCGCCGGGGCGGGCGAAGGCGATGTTGTCGCGCAGGGTGCGGTGGAACATGGCCGGTTCCTGCGGGACGTACGCGATGAGGCTGCGCAGGTCGGCCTGGCGCAGCCTGCTGATGTCCTGCCCGCCGACGAGGATGCGCCCGCCGTCGATGTCGGTCATCCGCAGCAGCAGCCGTGTCAGTGTCGTCTTCCCGCCGCCCGACCTGCCGACGAGCCCGATCTTCGTGCCGCTCGGCACGTCCAGGTCGAGCTTGTGGAAGAGCGGGTCACCGCCGCCGTGCGCGAAGGTGACCTGGTCGAAGCGGACGTCGGCGGAGCCCGGGGCCAGCGGTTCGGGGGAGGCGGGGTCCACGACGGCCGGCGAGGTGAGCAGCAGTTCGGTGAACTGCGCCGCCTCGGTCATGGAGTTCTCCATGCGCCGGTAGATCTGGTTGAACTCGAACATGATGCGCGTGGCGTTCATGAAGTAGGTGAACGCCACGATGACGGCCTCCACGCCGTGCCCGCTGCCGGCCAGCACGACCGCGAGGAGCAGGCCGAGCGCGTTGGTGAGGACGGACATCGGCGCGACGAACGTGTCGATGCGCAGGTTCCCGTAGTCCCACGAGCGCAGCATCAGCCGCTTGGACTCCGCGACCCGGACCCGGTGTTCGGCGGCCTCCCGCCCCTCGGCGGCGAACGCCCGCACGGTGTCCATGTTCATGAGGCTGTCGGCGACGTGCCCGGAGACCCGCGCGATGGCCTCCTCCCGCTGCCGCACGAGCCGCTGACGGCGCCGGATCAGCGGCGTCACCCCGACGGTGGTGACCAGGATCATCGTCAGCAGGCAGACGACGAGCCAGGGTTCGTAGGTCCACAGCACGACCGACCCGAAGACGAGCGGCACCAGGCTGCCCACGACCTGGAAGGCCAGCGTGTCCGCGAACTCCTCGAACCGCGAGGCGAAACTCAGCACCCGTTTGGTGAGGGACCCCGCGAAGTTGTCGTGGAAGAACGCCGCGTCCTTCGCGAAGAGTTCGTCCATGCCGGTGACGTACAGATTCTCGATCCCGAGCGCGTCCACCCGGTTCAGACAGTGGATCCCGATCCGCCACAGCACCTCCGCGGTCAGCATCACGACGGCGAACCCCACGACGTACGGCCACGCGGTCGCGACCCCCACCTCACCGTCGTCCGCGATCCGCCCCACCAGTTTCGCCACCACCAGCGGCGCCACGTAGTTGATGCCCGCGTTCCCCAGCGCGGGCAGCAGCATCCCCGGCACCGCCAGCCGTTTGAGCCGTCCCAACTCCCGTCCGTAGTACCGAAGGGCGAGCATCACCGCGCCCTTGCGTGATTCAGCCGTATCCATTCCGTCCCTGCGTCGCTCGGGCCCCGCGCGCACGAGAAATCGCGCGCAAGCGGGGACAAATCGGAGGAGGAACGGGAAGTGTCCCGCGGGGGTGGGGATGGCGTCCAAGCGTTTTTCGGGACGGGGGGGCGGTGACGGCAAGGTTTCGGCAAGGGCCGAACGGGAGTTCAGTTCTGCCTCGGAGGAACACCGGGCGATCTCAAGCCACTTGCCCGCGCCCTCCCCTGACTCGCCGAGGGGCGGAGGGGGGACCCCAGGTCCAGGGCCGGCCGTCGGGGGCGGTCAGTTCGATGCGGAAGGGGTTGATCGGGCGGCGTGGAAGGAGAGTTCGCGGCCGATCACGCCGAGGGTGTCGCGGAGGACCGCCGCAAGCTCCGTCCGGCCGGTGCGCCGGCGGTCCAGGAGGGGTGCCCGGGGAAGGGCGGCGCCCTCGGCGGGGGTGGGCGCGGACCGGTCGGCGTGCGCGGACACCAGGGCGTCGAGTTCCGTCCACCGGCACACCGAAACACTCAGGGGCCCTGCCGGATTTCTCCGGCAGAGCCCCTGAACACGACTCCGAAAAGTCGGGACGACAGGATTTGAACCTGCGACCCCTTGACCCCCAGTCAAGTGCGCTACCAAGCTGCGCCACGTCCCGTTGCCCGTCTGACCTGGGGTTTCCCCTGGTTGAACGCGCAGGGAAAATATACCGCACTCGGACAGCGGGTCGCGCCTCCCTTTTCCCGGCGGGGCGGGGTTGACCTGAAGTTTGGTCGAGTTTGCACGATCGGTGACATGACCAGCACCGAGGACATCAGGTACGGGTACGACGATCTGGCGCGGCTGATGAGCCGGATGACGGGGGACGAGAAGCACGGCCCGGCGGCGACGTCGACGCTGGACGTGCTGTGGGTGCTGTACGACCGGGTGCTGAGGGTGACGCCGGAGCGGGTCGAGGACGCCGGGCGGGACCGGTTCCTGCTGTCGAAGGGGCACGGCCCGATGGCGTACTACGCGGTGCTCGCGGCGAAGGGCTTCGTCCCGGTGGAGTGGCTGGACGGGTTCGGCGCGTACGACTCCCCCCTCGGCCACCATCCCGACCGGGTCCTCGTCCCCGGCGTCGAGATCGGCAGCGGCTCCCTCGGCCACGGCCTCCCGCTGGCCGTCGGCACGGCGCTCGGCCTGCGCGCCCAGCACCTCACCGACCCCGCCGTCTGGGTCCTGACCGGCGACGCCGAACTCGACGAGGGCAGCAACCACGAGGCCATCGCCTACGCCGGTCCCACCGGGCTCGACCGGCTCCACACCGTCGTCGTCGACAACTCCTCCGCGTCCCACGCCCGCCCCGGCGGGATCGCGGCCCGCTTCGAGGCGGCGGGCTGGTCGACGGCGACGGCCGACGGCCGCGACCACGAGGCCCTGTACGCCGCGTTCACCACGCCCCACCCGGGCCGCCCGCACGTGGTGATCGCCCGGGTGGAGCCGAAGCAGACCGCCGGGCGGGCGTAGACGTTCCGGCCGAGGTGGGCGGGTGGGGTGGGCTGGATGCGGCAGACCAGCCGGGCGGGACCGGGCGTGGCACGCCGGCCGGGACGGGACCGGACGGCGCGGAGCGGCGCAGCGCGGAACCTGACACGGCAAGCCAATCGGGACGGGACCGGACAGCGCGGCGCGAGGCAGAGCGGCCCGGCGCGGCGCACGGCGGGAACGGGCAGGCCCACCCCGTCCCAACCACCCACCTGCCCCTGCCTCCCGGCCAGGCCCAGCCGCCGGTTCGGGCCCCTCCGCCACCTCGCTTCAGCCACCGCCCCAGCCCGCCCAGCAACCCCACCCCAACCACCGCCCCGACGCATCCGTCACCCCAGCCCACCGAACCCACACCTCCTGGAGCCCCCATGGACACCATGCGCGACCGCCTCGCCCCCACCCTCACCCGCCTCCTCGACGAGGACCCCCGCCTGGCGGTCGTCCTCGCCGTCATCGGTTCGGACGGCTTCGCCGAGGCCGCCCGGCGCCACCCCGAGCGCGTCATCGACGTCGGCATCAGGGAGCAACTGCTGATCGGGGCCGGCGCGGGCCTCGCGCTGACCGGGCTGCGGCCGGTCATGCACACGTTCGCGAGTTTCCTGGTGGAGCGCCCGTTCGAGCAGGTCAAGCTGGATCTGGGGCACCAGGGTGTGGGCGCGGTGCTGGTGAGCGCGGCGGCGTCGTACGACTGGCCGGAGGGCGGGTTCACGCACATGGCGCCCGGCGATGTGGCGCTCATGGACACGCTGGACGGCTGGACCGTGCACGTCCCGGGCCACCCGGACGAGGCCGAGACCCTGCTGCGGCACGCGGTGGGCGCCGGGGACGACAAGGTGTACGTCCGCCTGTCGACACAGTCGAACGCGCGCCCCCGCCCGGTCGACGGCACCGGTCTCCTGACCGTCCGCGAGGGCCGGCGCGGAGTCGTCGTCGCCGTGGGGACGACGCTGGACGCGGTCCTCGCGGCGACGGAGGGCCTGGACGTGACGGTCCTGTACGGCACGACGGTCCGCCCCTTCGACGCGGGCGCCCTGCGCCGGGCGGCGGACGCGGCGGCCCCGGACGTCGTCCTGGTCGAGCCGTACCTCGCGGGCACCTCGACGCCCGCCGCGAACAACGCCCTCACGGACCGCCCGCGCCGAATCCTCGGCCTGGGCGTGAGCCGCGCGGAACTGCGCCGCTACGGCACTGCCGAGGAACACACGACCGCACACGGCCTGGACGCGGGGTCCCTGCGGGAGCGGATCGGGGGGTTCCTGGGGCGGCGGCCGACGACCGCCTGAGCACACCACCGGCGAACAACCACCACCCGGGCACCCCCGGCGGACGAGCGCCGCCTGGACCACACCCCGGTCGGCAACCGGCACCCGGGACGGCGGGCGACGACCCCCTGAGCACCCCCGGCAACCGACTACCACCTGAGCCACACCCCGGCGGACGAACGCCGCCCGAGCCACACCCGGCGGACGAACAGCGCTTGGACCACACCCCGGTCGGCAACCGGCACCCGGGGCACCGGGCGACGGCTGCCTGAACACACCACCGGCGGACAACCACCACCTGAGCACCCCCAGCGACCGACTGCCACCTGGCCTACACCCCGGCGGACGACCGCCGCCCGAGCCACACCCGGCGGACGAACGGCACCTGGGTCACGCCCCGGTGGACGATCGCACTTGGGCCACGCCCCGGCAACCGACCACCGCCTGATGCACACCCCCGGCACCCGCCGGCCTCCCCGCACCGCCCGGCAGTCCCCCGCTCCGGCCCTCCCTCGCGACCGCTACACCCCCGCCACCCCCAACCCCGGATACGCGTCCAACAGCCGAGGCGGCGCAGCCTGTCGCCAGGAGTCCGCGAGGATCGCCCTCAGTTCCTCCTCGTCCTCGACGGCAGTGAGTCTCGCCCGGACCCAGGCGAACTGCGCCTCGTGGTCGGCGATCCAGAACTTGTCGGGTTCGGCGAGGACGAGTTCGTCGCGCTCCTCCTTGGGGCAGCGCACGGCGAGGGACGTCTCGTCCTCGGGGAGGGTGGCGAACATCTTCCCGGCGACCCGGAAGGTCGGCATGTTCCAGGCGGTCTTCTCCGTGGTGTCGGGCAGCGACAGGGCGATTCGGCGTACATCTTCGGCGTCCGGCATGCTCCGCACCGTACCGGCCGCCACTGACAGTCACCCTTCGGCGGCCGAGGCCCCGATCCGCTTGTAGTACAAGGTGGTCGGGTGCAGCACCCCGCCGGGGTTCGCCGCGTAGTCCGGGATCACCCCGGCCCTGGTCCAGCCGGTCCCCGCGTACAGCCGCTCGGCGGGGCTGTCCGTCTCGGTGTCGAGGTGCAGCAGCGTCACCCCGGCGGCGACGGCGCCCTCCTCGGCGACGGCCAGCAGCCGCCGGCCGAGCCCCTTCCCGCGCGCGGCCTTGCCGACCATCAGCTTCACCAGTTCCGCCCGGTGCGCACTGTTGGGCTTGCCGGGGAACGTCAGCCCGATCGTCCCGACGACGCGCGGGCCGTCGTAGGCGACCCAGGTCGCCTGGTGCGGGTCGGCCGCGCGGGCGGTCCACCAGGCCAGCGCCTCGGCGCGGTCCAGGGGGGCGAGGAAGCCGACGGAGGCGCCGTCGTCGACGACCTCGGCGAGGAGGTCGGCGAGGCCGTCGAGGGCGGAGGGGTCGAGTCGTACGATCTGGTCGTCACCCGTGACTGCGTTCATGATCCTCGACGCTACCTCCGGCGTGCGACGGCGCCGTTACGGATCACTCACGTCCGCCAGCGCCGCGAGGACGGGCCGGATCAGCGGATGCCCCTCCGCGCCGCGCCGCGTCGCGGCGAAGACCCGGCGGGTGGGCGCGACGCCGTCGACCGGGCGGACGGCGACGCCCGTGAGGTCCACCCCGCGCAGCGCCGAGCGTGGGACGAGCGCGACACCGGCGCCCGCCGAGACCAGGGAGACGACCGCGCGGAAGTCGTCCGAGACATGCTCCACGCGTGGCTGGAAACCGGCGTTCTCGCAGGCCAGGACGGCGACGTCGTGGCAGGGGTTGCCGGGGTAGGGGCCGGTCCACACGTCCTTGGCGAGGTCGGCGAGGGGGACCTCGGCGGCGTCCGCGAGGCGGTGGTGCTCGGGGAGGACCGCGTCGAAGGGCTCGGCGTAGAGGGGGACGTGGGTGAGGCGGGGGTCGTCGGCGGCGGGGGCGCCCCGGTACTCGACGGCGACGGCGACGTCCACCTGCCGGTCGAGGACCATCGGCAGGCTCGCGTCCCCCTCCGCGTCCTGGACGCGCAGCCGGATGCCGGGGGCGGTGCGGGCGAGGCGGGTCATCGCGGGCGCGACGACGAGCGCGATGCCGGTGGCGAACGCGGCGACCGTCACGGTGCCCGCCTCGCCGTCGCTGTACGCCGCCAACTCGGCCTCGGCGCGCTCCAGTTGGGCGAGGACGGCGTTGGTGTGGCCGAGCAGGATCTCGCCGGCCGGGGTGAGCCGTACGCCCTTGGCGCCGCGCTCCACGAGGCGGTGGCCGGTCTCCTGTTCGAGGGCGGCGAGCTGTTGGGAGACGGCGGAGGGGGTGAGGTAGAGCGCGGCGGCAGCCGCGGTGACCGTGCGGTGGTCGGCCACCGCACGGAGGATGTGGAGCCGCCGGGCTTCGATCATGGGTCCGATTATCGCAAGATGTCCCGAGTCTCTCTAAATGCCGCTCATCCCACCGCCCCCAGCTCCCTCGACAGCTCCTCCCGCGCCGACACGAACGCGTCCACCGCCCGGTTCACGTCCTGCGTCGAGTGCGCGGCAGACAGCTGGACCCGGATACGTGCCTGCCCCTGCGGGACGACGGGGTACGAGAAGCCGATCACGTACACCCCCCGCTCCAGCAGCAGCTCCGCGAGACGCCCAGCCTTCGCCGCGTCCCCGATCATCACGGGCGCGATGGGGTGGTCGCCGGGGAGGATGTCGAACCCCTCCTCGGTCATCCGGCGCCGGAACAGGGCGGTGTTGTCGGCGAGCCGCTCCCGCAGCTCCCCCGCCGACTCGATCAGGTCGAGGACCTTGAGGGAGGCCGCGGCGATGACCGGTGCAAGCGTGTTGGAGAAGAGGTACGGACGGGAGCGCTGGCGCAGCAGGGCGACGATCTCCGCGCGGGCGGCGACGTAGCCGCCGGAGGCGCCGCCGAGGGCCTTGCCGAGGGTGCCGGTGATGATGTCGACGCGGTCCATGACGCCGTGCAGTTCGGGCGTGCCGCGTCCACCGGGGCCGGTGAAGCCGACGGCGTGGGAGTCGTCGACCATGACCATCGCGTCGTACCGGTCGGCGAGGTCGCAGATCTCGCGCAGCGGGGCGACGTAGCCGTCCATGGAGAAGACGCCGTCGGTGACGATCAGGCGCCGCCGGGCCGTGGCGGCCTCCTTCAACTGGCGTTCCAGGTCCGCGAGATCGCGGTTGGCGTAGCGCAGGCGGCGGGCCTTGGAGAGGCGGATGCCGTCGATGATGGAGGCGTGGTTGAGGGCGTCGGAGATCACCGCGTCCTGTTCGCCGAGGAGGGTCTCGAAGACGCCGCCGTTCGCGTCGAAGCAGGAGGAGTAGAGGATCGTGTCCTCCTGGCCGAGGAACCGCGAGAGCCGTGCCTCCAGCTCCTTGTGCACCTCCTGCGTCCCGCAGATGAAGCGGACGGAGGCCATGCCGTAGCCCCAGCGGTCGAGGGCGCGGTGCGCGGCGTCGATCACCTCGGGGTGGTCGGCGAGGCCGAGGTAGTTGTTCGCACAGAAGTTCAGCACCTCGCCGGGGCGGCCGCCGGAGCTGACGTTGACGGTCGCCGACTGCGGGGTGTCGATGACCCGTTCGGGCTTGTGGAGCCCTGCGGCACGGATCTCTTCGAGGGTGGTGCGCAGGTCGTCGCGTACGGAGTCGAACATGGTGAATCCTTCAGCTCGTCCAGTCGAGGATGACTTTGCCGCCCTTGCCGCTCGCCGCGTCGGCGAACGCGGCGTCGTGGTCGCGGTAGTCGTAGCGGCCGGTGATGACGGGGGCGAGGTCGAGGCCGCCCTCCAGGAGGACGGACATGGCGTACCAGGTCTCGAACATCTCGCGGCCGTAGATCCCCTTGAGGGTGATCATCGAGGTGACGATCCGGGCCCAGTCGACGGGGAACTCCTCGGTGGGCAGGCCCAGCATGGCGATCTTGCCGCCGTGCGTCATGTTGCCGATCATGTCCCGCAGCGCCTCGGCCCGCCCGGACATCTCCAGCCCGACGTCGAACCCTTCCCGCAGCCCCAACTCCCGCTGTCCGTCCGCGATCTGACGCTGCGACACGTTCAGCGCGAGGCTCACGCCGATCTTCCGCGCGAGGTCGAGCCGCTCCTCGCTGACATCGGTGACGACGACGTGGCGCGCACCGGCGTGCCGGGCGACTGCCGCCGCCATCAGGCCGATCGGGCCCGCGCCGGTGATGAGGACGTCCTCCCCGACGAGGGGGAACGACAGGGCGGTGTGGACGGCGTTGCCGAACGGGTCGAAGATCGCGGCGACATCGAGGTCGACGGGGACGCGGTGCACCCACACGTTGGACGCGGGCAGCGCGACGTACTCCGCGAACGCCCCGTCCCTGCCGACGCCCAGCCCGACCGTGGCCCGGCACAGGTGGCGTCGTCCGGCGAGGCAGTTGCGGCACTTCCCGCACACCAGGTGCCCCTCGCCGCTGACCCGGTCGCCGATCGCGACGTCGGTGACGCCCGCACCGGTCTCGACGACCTCGCCGACGAACTCGTGCCCCACGACCAGCGGCGTCCTGATCGACTGCCGGGCCCAGCCGTCCCAGGACCGGATGTGCAGGTCGGTGCCGCAGATCCCGGTGCGCTGCACCTTGATCAGCACGTCACCGGCGCCGACCGCCGGCTCCGGGACGTCCCGCAGCCACAGTCCCGGCTCCGCCTTCTCCTTGACCAGCGCCTTCAACGCAGTGGCTCCTGAGGTGAGTTCTCCGGCTCCGGAGCATGCCGAGGCGGCCCGGGTCCGGGAAGGGGGGTGGATACGGTGACGAATCTGCCGTACCGACGCCACCCCGGTCCATCGAGCTTTTCTTAAGCGGATCCGCAGCTCTGCTTCACGCCCTCTCCTCCAGCCGGACGACCAGTTCGGCGGCGGCGGCCTTGACGGTCTCCAGGCCGGTCGTCCCCCAGGCCCGGGGTGTGCGGTCGGCGACGCCGACCGTGCCGAGGACCATGCCGGTGCTGTCGAGGAGGGGCGCCCCGAGGTAGGAGCGGACGCCGTACTCGTCCACGATCGGGTTGCCGGCGAACCGCGGGTAGTCGCCCACGTCGCCGAGGGCCAACGCCCTTCTGCGGACGACGACATGGGGGCAGTAGCCGTGGTCGCGCGGCAGCTCCCGTTCCCAGGTCCCCTTTCCGCCCGGCGCGACGTACAGGCCGGCGAAGAACTGCCGTTCCTCACCGACGAAGTTGACCATTCCGTACGGCGCCCGGGTGATCTCCGCGAGCTGCCGGGCGAGCCGGTCCAGCATGGGTTCCGCGCGTTCCCCGAGGCCGAGTCGGCTCAGCCTCCGGGCGCGGGCGGGCGCCTCCCGGTCCTCCGGCGTGACCAGCAGCCGCCCCACCGGGCGCGGCGGTCCGTAGCTCATCTCGCGTCTCCTCACGGGGAGTTGGGTCACGCCCGGGCGTTCTCGGCGGGTGTGTGGGCGATGAGGTGCTTGACCAGCGTCAGCAGGGTCTGCACACCGGAGGCGGAGATGCGCGCGTCGCAACGCACCACCGGGATCGCCGGGTTGAGGTCCAGAGCGGCCCGGACCTCCTCCGGGTGATAGCGGTGGCCGCCGTCGAACTCGTTGATCGCGACGATGAATCCGAGGCCGCGTTCCTCGAAGAAGTCGACGGCGGCGAAGCAGTCCTGGAGACGGCGCGTGTCGGCGAGGATCACCGCGCCGAGGGCGCCCTCGCACAGCTCGTCCCACATGAACCAGAACCGCTGCTGGCCGGGTGTCCCGAACAGGTACAGGACGTGTTCCGGGTCCAGGCTGATGCGGCCGAAGTCCATGGCGACGGTCGTCTCGACCTTGTTCTCGACGCCGTCGAGGCTGTCGGTGCCGGCGCTGACGGTGGTGAGGAGCTCCTCCGTGCACAGCGGCGCGATCTCGCTGACCGCGCCGACGAACGTGGTCTTGCCGACCCCGAACCCGCCCGCGACGAGCACCTTCAGCGCGGTCGGGAAGGGGGCCTGGTCGTCGTACGACTCGTATGCGCCGTGCGCGTCGCCGGCGTCGTACAGCTCGTGCTCGTCGCGTTCACAGCTGTCGTCGTAGTCCATCGAGCACCGCCTCCAGTAGGGCCCGGTCGGTGGGGTTGTGGTGGAACTCCGGGGGTTTGGTGGTGAGGGCCCCGCAGTCCACGAGGTCCGACAGCAGCACCTTGGTGACCGCCGCCGGCAGCTTGAGATGGGCGGCCACCTCGGCGACCGGGACGGGAGCGCGGCACAGGTCGAGGGCCTGGGCGTGCTCGGGGCCGAGGTAGCCGAGGGGGCTGGTACCGGTCACCCGGACCTGGGACATCAGGTCCAGGGCGACGGTCGGCCTGGTGCGGCCGTTGCTCACGGTGAAGGGGCGCACCAGCCGGCCGGCGGCGTCGTCGAGCCAGGGACCGTCGGCCGCCATCACGCTCACGCCCTCATCGCCGTGGGGTCCGCGGGGTACTGGCGGGGCGCGGTCACCAGGTACGGGCGGACGCTCTTGACGAGCATCGCCATCTCGTACCCGAGCACCGCCGCGTCGGCCTCGCGGCCGGCCATCACGGCGAGGCAGGTGCCGGAGCCGGCGGTGGTCACGAACAGCAGGGCCGAGTCCAGCTCGACCACCACCTGCCGGACGTCGCCGCCGTCCGCGAACCGGACGCCCGCGCTGCGGCCCAGCGAGTACAGGCCGGAGGCCAGGGCCGCCATGTGGTCGGCGCTGTCGTGGTCCAGTCCGTGCACGGACTTCACCAGCCCGTCGCACGACAGCAGCACCGCGCTCGTCGTGTGGGGTACGCGCTGTACGAGGCCGCTCATCAGCCAGTCGAGATCGGATACCTGGCCGGTCGGCGCGTCGCTCGCCATGGTGGATCGACTCCTTGAGGGGGGTTGCGGGGGTCGGGGGTGGGGGCGCGGAGGTGACAGGGGGGCCACGCCGGTCCTGGATCGCCGGGCTGCCGGGGGATGGGGGCATGGTGGGTGGGGTTTCGGTGAGGGGGTCCGAGGGCTCGGGGTCAGGGGGCGCCGTGGCGCGCGCGGGGGTGCCCGTTCATCCCGTGGGCGCGCTCCCGTCGTACGGGTGGTGCTGGGCGCGGGCCGGGGAGGCGGGGGTGGTGGTCAGGGAGTGGTCGGGGTCCGCCTCCAGGCCGAGCTGGGCCTCCGCGAGGCCCATCCCCCGCTGGAACGCGGCCATCAGACCGGGGTCGTGTCCGCCGGGCTCCCCGCTCTCGGGGCGCGGTACGGGGCCCCCGCGCAGCTGCGGCGCCAGATGCTCCTGCGCCCGCCGCCTCGGCAGCCTCGGCTTCTCCATCGTCCCCCGCACGGCCCCCGCCCTGGGCACCGGCACCTCCCCCTGCCGCTCCTCCACCACGGCCCGGTCCCCCACCGTGATCCCGGGCCGTGCCTCGGCCGGATTCGGCCGCTCCTGCCGGGAGTTGCGCATGGGGAGGGGGGCGGGGCGGACGCCGTCGTGGGGCACCGGGCCACCGGAACGCGTGTCACCGGGCTGTGCGGGAACAGCGCCGCCGAGCTGGCCGCCATCGCCGGACACCGAGCCACCCGAGAGCGAACCGGCCACCGGGCCGGATCCCGCGTCGGCAACGGGCCAATGACCGTTCAGGCGAGTCGAGTCAGTACCGTCCACCGAGGCCGGAACACCGGGCCGTCCGGGAACAGCACCGCCGAGCTGGCCGCCATCGCCGGACACCGAGCCACCCGAGGACGAACCGGCCACCGGGCCGGACACCACGTCGCCGACAGGCCAATGACCGTTCAGGCGAGTCGAGTCAGTACCGTCCACCGAGGCCGGAACACCGGGCCGTCCGGGAACAGCGCCGCCAGACACCGAGCCACCCGAGGACGGACCGGTCGCCGGGCCGGATCCCGCGTCACCGACCGGCCGGTGGCCGTTCAGGCGGGGCGTGTCTGCGGCGCCGACGATGTCGTCCGGGTCGTGTGCCGCCGCGCCACC
Organism: Streptomyces sp. S6; assembly: GCF_054880855.1. Classification (NCBI taxonomy): domain Bacteria; kingdom Bacillati; phylum Actinomycetota; class Actinomycetes; order Kitasatosporales; family Streptomycetaceae; genus Streptomyces; species Streptomyces sp. S6. The sequence continues at coordinate 26,003 of NZ_JBTYMC010000076.1, forward strand.
GGGTACGGCTCCGTCCGCTGCTCCGGGCCCGGGGGCCACCCCCACGACGCCGAGGGACCCTCCGGGGGCGGTGCTGTCGGAAGCCGGG